>JAYSPJ010000362.1:0-7863 GCA_043722155.1 Bradyrhizobium sp. | reverse complement strand
TTTTTGTCCGGCGTTGAATCGCCGATAACGTTGGCAGAGCTTAGCTGTTCGGGCCGCGGTCCATGCTGACGGGTTGCCAGCGCCGAAGCGAGGTGTTCTGCAGCACGGACGGATTGACGCAGCTTACCGGCCACATGCCCTGCAGCACCAGTGACAATTCGTAGCCGACGCGGCGCTTGCGCGCCTCGTCGAAGCGTGCCGAGGCCGAGGCGACGTGGGCGGTCAGGGTCACGTTTTCCATGCCCAGCATCGGATTGTTGTGGGAAGGCGGTTCCTTCTCCAGCACGTCGAGGGCGGCGTGCGCGATCCAGCCCTCCTGCAGCGCCTTGATCAGCGCCTCCTCGTCGACGGTCGGACCGCGTCCGGTGTTGATGAAGATGGCGCTCGGCTTCATCTGCCTGAAGTGCTTTTCGCCGAGCATGTGGTGAACCTCGGGCCGCGCCGGCGCATGCATCGAGAGGAAATCCGATTGCGACAGCACTTCGGACAGGGTCGCCGGCATCACGCCATGATCGGAAATCAGCGTCTCCTGAATGAACGGATCATAGGCCATCATACGCAGGCCGAATGGCGCGGCGCGCTTGGCGACGGCGCGCGCCACCCGGCCGAACGAGATGAAACCCAGCGTTTGTCCCATCAACCTCGGGATTTTGAGCAGGGCCGGGCGGCCCTCGGACCAGCGGCCTTCCCGGACCATCCTGTCCTGCGCGACCAGCCGGCGAAAGCCGGCCAACAGCAGCATCATCGCGTGGTCGGCGACTTCCTCGATGAAGGTATCGGGAATGTTGGTGACGGGAATGCCGCGCGCGGTGGCGGCCTTCACGTCCACGCTGTCGACGCCGACGCTGCCGAGCGTGATGACCTTGCAGTTTTCGAGGGCGTCGATGACCGCTTTGGTGATAGGCATGCCCTTGGCGTAAATGGCGTCGGCGGTCCGCGCGGCGGCGATGAATTCCGCCTCATTGGCCGGCGCCTCGATGATCTCGGCGTCGATCGGGTCGAGCGCCTCCTTTTCAAACCCATAGCCGCCACCGGCGACCGTGAAACTCGCGCCTTTCGGCGTCACCACCCTGAACTTCGGCATTTCCTGCTCCCGATTTGACATTTCGGTGTTGGTTGTGACCGTGACAGTCGTCGCGGCCTCCCGTTTTCCAGCGTCTTGATCAACCTCGCTCAATTCCGGCTGCCACCGCGAAAAAGGCGGCATTTGCGTCCGGCACCTCTACGGGTTGGCGTCGTAACAAAGCGCTAAAGGGTTTCACTATAGCGTGATGTGAATCATTCCGCCAAGCGCGCTCGTGCCTAACGCCCAAATCCCCCGGAGACGCCCCGTGAAGCTGACCAATCTGACTATCACCCCCAAGCTCGGTATCTTGGTGGGCGTGACCTTGCTCGGCCTCGGTGCTGCCGGCTTTCTCGCCGGCTATCTGATGAAGCGCGAAATGGTGGACGCGCGGATCGATCAGATTCGCGCCGTCGTCGAGATGGGCCGCAACATGGCGGTCGGGCTGCAGAAGCAGGTCGACGCCGGGCAACTCACCAAGGAGGCCGCGATCGCCGAATTCGGCAAGCGCGCGAACACGATGACCTATGACAAGGGCAATGGCTATCTGTTCGGCTCGACCATGGATGGCATCACCGTGCTGGCGCAGGATCCCAAGCTGATCGGTCAAAATCGGCTCGACGTACTCACCAATGGCAGGGGGATCGGTCGCGAATGGCGCGATGGCGTCGCCGCCAAGGGCGAGCACTCGCTGGTCTATGACTTCAGACGGCCCGGCCAGGAAGCGCTGATCCCCAAGATCGCCTATGCGGCCGCGATTCCCGACTGGAACATGTATATCGGCGCCGGCGCCTATGTCGACGATATCGACGCCAAGCTGAAGCCGATCATGTGGGTCTTGGGTCTGGCTATCCTCGGCATCGGCGTGATCGCCGGCAGCGTTGCCTGGATGATCGGCCGCAGCATCAGCCGTCCGCTGGACCAGCTCGGCGCCCGCATGCGGGCCCTGGCCGACGGTTCGCTGGACGGCGAGATTCCCGGCATCGGACGCGGCGACGAGATCGGCGCGATGGCGGCGACCGTCCAGATCTTCAAGGACAGTGCCCTGCGCATTCGCGGGCTGGAAAAGGTCGAGGTGGAAACCCAGGGACGTGCCGCGGCGGAACGGCGCGCGGCGATGGAAAGCCTCGCCAACGATTTTGAGCGCAGCGTCAACGGCATCGTCCGCTCGGTGTCGGCGGCGGCGGCGGGCATGCAGACCACGGCGCAATCGATGACGGCTACCGCGAGCGACGCCAGCGCGCGCGCGGCGACCGTCGGAGCCGCGTCCGAGAGCGCGTCGAACAATGTCGGAACGGTCGCGGCGGCGGCGGAAGAGCTTTCAAGCTCGGTCACCGAGATTTCCCGCCAGGTGACGCGGTCGAGCGAGATCGCCAGCCAGGCCGTGGCAGGCGCCGAGCGCACCAACGCCACCGTCGGCGCCCTGTCGACCGGCGCCGAGAAGATCGGCGAAGTGGTGAAACTGATCCACTCGATCGCCGCCCAGACCAATCTGCTGGCGCTGAACGCCACCATCGAAGCGGCGCGCGCCGGCGAATCCGGCCGCGGCTTTGCGGTGGTGGCCTCCGAGGTCAAGGCGCTGGCCAACCAGACCGCCAAGGCCACCGAGGAAATCTCCGCCCAGGTCGCCGCGATGCAGGCCTCGACCAGCGATGCGGTCGTCTCCATCGGCGGTATCACCGAGACCATCGCCCAGATGAGCGAGATCACCGTCAGCCTTTCTACCGCGATCGACCAGCAGGGCGACGCCACCCGCGCGATTGCCCGCAACATCCAGTCGGTCGCGGCCGGATCGAACGAGATCAGCGCCCATATCGGCGGCGTCTCCGCCGCGGCGGCAGCCACCGGCACCGCCGCTTCGGACGTGCTCTCGAACGCCCGCGAACTCGACAATCAGTCCGGTATGCTGCGCGTCGCGGTCGACGAATTCCTGGTCAAGGTTCGCGCCGCGTAGACTTCAGCCGTCATGCCCTGTCACCCGTCTCGCCTTCGGCGAGCCGGTTGACAAGGCTCCGACGGGGCATCCGGGTACGCCGCGGCGTCAACGATGGATTTTGACCGCGCGCGTACTGGATCGACCGCTTTCGCGGACGATGACGACGTTACGCGCGGCGGCGTCGCGGATACGGTGGCAGGCCCGGCAACTACTGCTTCTCGATTCCAGCATTCGTGATCAGCTTTTCCCACACCACCAGCTGTTCCTTAAGGAACCTGTCGAACTCTTCAGGGGTTCCCGAGAACGCCTCCATGCCGCGCTCGGCGAGCTGACTCTTGACGTCCGGCCGCTCGACGACCTTGCGGATTTCCGCGTTCAGCCTGGTGACAATATCCTTCGGCAGATTGGCCGGGCCGAGATAGCCCTGCCACGACGTGATATCGAAGCCTTTCACCGTGGCATCCATGGTGGGAAGGTGGGGCAGCAGGGCCGAGGGCTGCCTGGTCGTGACCGCCAGCGCCTTCAGCGCCTTGCCATTGACGTGGGGCAGGCCGGTAAGGACATCGACGAACATCATGGAGACGCGGCCGGCGATCAGGTCGGTCAGGGCCGGCGGCGAGCTCTTGTAGGGAACATGAAGCAGATCGATGCCGGCAAGGCGGGCAAACGTCGCGCCCGACACGATCGCCGACGAACTGCCGCTGGCATAGGAGAACTTGCCCGGTTCCTTCTTGGCCAGCGCGATCAGCTCGGCTACCGAATTCGCCGGAATTTCGGGATTGATCACCAGCATGAAGGGCAGATCGCCGGTCCGCGCAATTGGCGTGAAGTCCTTGATCGGATCGTAGGTCATGTTCTTCAGTAAATACGGATTGGCCGAATGCGACGTATTCGTCGTCACGAACAGCGTGTAGCCGTCCGGCGCGGATCGGGCGACATAGCTCGCCGCGATCGAGCCATTGGCGCCCGGCTTGTTTTCGATCACCATATTCACGCCGAGGGCTATGCCGAGTTCTTTCGAGATGATCCGCGTCGTGGTGTCGGTGCCGCTGCCGGCGGCAAATGGCAATACCAGCGTGATGTTGCGGTTCGGGTAGGGTGCCTGCGCGGATGCGGCGGATGTCAGTCCGGCGAAGACCAGCGCGAAGGCGGCAGTCGCACGCAGGCGTTGTGTCGATAGCGAAATCATTCCGTTTCGTCTCCCGTAGAGCTCTCTGATGACTTTCTTCCCGGCTACGCTAGCCCGCCCGGGGCCAAAGCGAAAGCCGGTACTGCGCCGCAGCCATGGGTCGCTTTTTATAGGTCATTTGCAGGTCATTTGGCGGCCGATGCCTGCCTCGAGGCGATGACCACGCCGGCCAGCACCAGCACATATCCCGTCAGGTGAAACAGTCGCGGCTGCTCGCCGAGCAGCAGGATCGCCATCGCCGAGCCGAATACCGGCACCAGGTGCAGAAACGGCGCGGCGCGGTTCGGCCCGATCAGCGCGATGCCGCGGTTGAAGAACAGATACGCCAGCGTCGAGGGAAAGATCATGACATAGACCAGCGTCGCCAGCGTCCGCGCATCCGGCTTCAGCGTGACGCCGGTGGAGAACTCCCAGATCGAGAACGGCAGCAGCAGCAGCGCGCCGCAGCCGATGGTGAAGGAAATCAGCGACAGCTGGTGTATTTTCGGCCGCCGCGTCATCAGCGCCGAATACAGCCCGAAACTCAGCACCGCGCCGGCGAACATCACGTCGCCCCGGTTGAAGTGGATGTTGACGAGCGCCGCGAGATCGCCGCGCAGGAGGATGGTCAGCACGCCCGCGAGGGAGATCGTGATGCCGGCGAATTGCGCGACGGTCAGCCGCATCCCGAACAGCAGCAGCGACCACAGCGCCACGAACAGTGGTCCCGACGACTGGATCAACAGCGCGTTCAGCGCCTCGGTATATTGCAGCGCCCAGTAGGAAATTGCATTGTTGAATGCGAAACCCGTGGCCGACAGCCCCACCATCAGAGGCAGGCGCATGCGCAGCGCTGGCCAATCCTGCCTCAGATGCGGCCAGGCAAACGGCATCAGCATCAGGAAAGCGCCGATCCAGCGGACGCAGGACAGTGTCATCGGCGGTACGTGACCGGCGACGTAGCGCGCGAGCACGATATTGCCGGCCCAGAACAGCGAGGTCAGGCTCAAAAGCAGATAGGGCTGGTTATTGAGCCATCTGACCGGATCGGGGGCTGGCGGCGCGGGCGCGGGACTTGTCATTTGCTTCCGGCGGAGTTGTGCCGGAATTGCGCCGCGCGACAAGCCCCGCGTCCGCAATGCTAGAATGCCGGAATCTTGTCGTGCGAACCTGAGGAGCTGGCCGTGGGCGTGGATCTGCTGAATATCGCGGGCCTGAAGGAGCTGGAGCACGAGGGCCCGGTCGTGATGGTGAACCTGATGCGGTTCCATGTCCGCTCGCTCGACGGTGACGGCTCGGGCTGGGACGCCTATCTGCGCTACAGCGCCCTGACGGTGCCGATGATCAAGGCGCGCGGCGGAACGCTGCTATGGACCGGCGACGCCAAGGCGGTCGCGCTCGGCAGGCAGGCCGGCAATCAATGGGACTATCTGGCGCTGGTGTACTACCCCTCGGTCGCCGCCTTCATCGACATGATGACGTCAACCGATTACGAAACCCGATGCGATCCGCACCGCCGCAACGGCTGCGCCGAGCACGTGATCATCGCGACCGCCGAGGCCTACAGCAAGTTCAAGATGGGCTGACGGCACACAACTCTCCCGTCGTCCCGGCGATGCGGGAGGTCTCTACATCCTTGCCCGAACGATAAGCCGCGGCGTATGGGCCCCGGCGTTCGCCGGGGCGACGAGAGATTAGCTGATCTCCTTGCGCACCATCGCCGCGGCGTCGCACATCGCCTTCAGCTTACCGAAGGCGATGTGGCGCGGCATGTATTTCATGCCGCAGTCGGGGGCAGGGATCAGCCTATCAGCCGCGACGTAGTTCAGGCCGTGGCGGATACGCGCAGCGACGGTCTCTGCGGTTTCGACTTCCGGGTTGCCAAGGTCGAGCACGCCGAGCATGATCTTCTTCGAGGACAGATCCTTGAGCACGCCAAGATCGAGCTTCGGCTGCGCGGCTTCGATCGAAATCTGGTCGGCCGTGGTGTCGGACAGTTCCGCCAGGAACGAATAACCGGCCGGCTTTGTGGAACCCGGCACCACCGCGGCGTAGCCAAAACACAGATGCACCACGGTCGGTACCGTGATGCCCCGAAGCGCGCGGTTGATCGCCTTCACCGCATAGCGATTTGCCAGTTCGGGATTGTTGCGGACCCAGGGCTCGTCGAGCTGGATCACGTCGGCGCCGGCCTTCTGCAGGTCGAGCGCCTCGGCATTGACGGCCACGGCGAAGGCCATCGCCAGTTCCTCGTCGTCCTCGTAGAACTCATTCCTGGCCTGCTGGCTCATGGTGAAGGGGCCCGGCAGTGTGATCTTGGCGGTGCGGTCGGTATTGCGACGGAGAAACTCCATGTCGCGCAGTTCGACCGGCCGGGCGCGTCGAACCTTGCCGACCACGCGCGGCACCGGCGTTTCCTGTCCAGAGCGCGATTTTATCATCGCCGGATTGTCGGCATCGATGCCTTCGAGTGCCGTGGCAAAGCGGTTCGAATAGCTCTCGCGTCGGATCTCGCCATCGGTCACGATATCGATCCCGGCGCGCTCCATGTCGCGGATGGCGACGATGGTGGCATCGTCCTGGGCCTCCTCCAGATGCTCCTCCGGCAACCGCCACATCGCGTGCATGCGGGTGCGCGGTACTACCTTCGACAACATGGCGCGGTCGACCAGCCATTCCGGCTGCGGATAGCTGCCGACCACTGTGGTCGGCAACAGATGTTTCGGCATGTTCACGATGCAAACCGCCGCACCAGGTCGGGCGTGATCTCGCTGATGCTGCGGATGCCGAGCAGCGCCAGATCGCGATTGACCTCGTCCTTGAGCAACGTCAGCGCGCGCTGCACCCCGGCTTCACCGCCGGCCACCGCTGCATAGAGCAGCGGGCGGCCGACGAAGACGAAGTGGGCGCCGAGCGCCAGCGCCTTGATCACGTCGGTGCCGCGCCGGATGCCGCCGTCCAGCATCACGGTCATGCCGTTGGCTTCGGCTGATATCTCCGGCAGCGTGCGCAGGGCCGACACCGTGAAGTCGAGCTGACGACCGGCGTGATTGGAGATGATCACGCCGTCGACGCCGCTCTCTCGCGCGATGCGCGCATCCGAGGGCGAGATCAGACCCTTGACCACGAGCTTGCCCTTCCAGCGGCGGCGGATCAGCTCGACATGCTTCCAGGCGAGCTGGTCGCGATGGCCGATGTTGCGCATCAGGTTCTTGGCCAGCACCGGCGGTCCGCGCTGCGCGTCCATGTTCTCGAAATGCGGCATGCCGTGGTTCATCAGCGTGCGCGCCCAGACGCCGAACAGCCAGTGCGGATGGGTCACGGTGTCCCAGGCGACCTGCGGCGTGATCGCAAGCGGGACCTGAAAACCGTTGCGGATATTGTTCTCGCGATTGGGCGGAACCGGCACATCGGCGGTCACGACAAACGTGTCGTAGCCGGCGGCTGCGACGCGGTCGACCAACGGCTCGATGCGCGAAGGCACGCCGGCGAGGTAAGCCTGATACCAGGCATCGGGGTTTTCGCGCCTGACGTCCTCCAGCGTGATCAGGGACGAGGCGCTCAGGATCATCGGCAGGTTCATGGCGGCCGCCGCACGCGTCAGCACGATGTCGCCGCGATAGGCGCACAGCGCCGCCGAGCCCATCGGCGGAATGCCGAACGGCGCCGCATAGGTCTTGCCGAACAGCGTGGTGG
>JAYSPJ010000361.1:0-3751 GCA_043722155.1 Bradyrhizobium sp. | reverse complement strand
CATGATGCCGGCGAGCCGCGCGGTGCCGAGCACATCGCCCTTTTTGGCGTTGCCTGAAACGATCAGCTCGAGTGTCGCCTTGCTCATGACGACGTGGCCTTCCGCCACCGCGACGCGTTCGGTCGCCGGCTTTTCGGACACATCGACCATCCGTGCTTCGCCCTTGGCATCGATGTGGGTGAGGACGGATCCGGCTTTGGAAGATTTCCGCACCATGCGTCAGCGGGTCCCGGTGGCGCGCGGGGTGTCGCCGCGCGCCAGCAGCGCGCGCGTGGCGGCGGCGACATCGGCCTGCCGCATCAGGCTTTCGCCGACCAGGAAGGCCGACATGCCGACTTTCGCCAGCCGTGCCAGGTCGGCGGGCGCGAAGATACCGCTTTCGCCGACCATCAGCCGGTCTTTCGGAATCAGCGGCGCCAGCGCCTCGCTGGTCGCGAGCGTGGTCTCGAAGGTCCTCAAGTTGCGGTTGTTGACCCCGATCATCGGCGAACGAAGTTTCAGGGCACGATCGAGCTCGGCGCGTTCATGGATCTCGATCAGCACATCCATGCCGTGCGCCAGGGCTGCATCCTCGATATCCTCGGCGGCGGCGTCATCGAGCGCCGCCATGATGATGAGGATGCAGTCGGCGCCGTAAGCGCGGGCCTCGACCACCTGATAGGTGTCGTAGATGAAATCCTTGCGCAGCACCGGCAATCGGGTGGCGGCACGGGCGGCCACCATGAAGTCGAGATGGCCCTGAAACGACGGCGTGTCGGTCAGCACCGAGAGACATGCGGCGCCGCCGGCCTCGTAGGCCCTGGCCAGCGCGGGCGGATCGAAGTCGGCGCGAATGAGGCCCTTGGAGGGCGACGCCTTTTTCACCTCGGCAATCAGCGCGTATTCGCCTTCGGCGAGCTTGCGGCGGATCGCGCCGACAAAACCGCGTGGCGCGGAGGCGGCCTTCGCCAGCGCCTCGAGGCCGCCAAGCGGATGCGCGCGCTTGGCGGCGGCGATCTCCTCGCGCTTGTAAGTCTCGATCTTGGTCAGGATGTCGGACATCGATGGGCCCCTCGGGTCAGCCGTTGGAGACCGCGATCAGTTGCTTCAGCCGCGCCAATGCCGCGCCGCTGTCGATCGAGTGGGTGCCGAGACCAACGCCTTCCTTCAGGCTCTTGGCGCGGCCGGCCACGATCAGCGCCGCCGCGGCGTTCAGCAGCGCCACATCCCGATAGGGGCTCGGCATCCCGTCGAGCACGCTTTGCAGCGCGATCGCGTTGGCATCGGCATCGCCGCCCTTCAGGGCGTCGCCGCCGACACGGGTGAGACCGGCTTCCTCCGGCGTCACCTCGAAGGTGCGGATATTGCCGTTCTCGAGCGCCGCGACGAAGGTCGGGCCGGAGAGGGTGATTTCGTCGAGGCCGTCGGAGCCGTGCACTACCCAGACGGATTCGGAGCCGAGATTCTTCAGCACCTGCGCCAGCGGCTGCACCCATTGCCGTGAAAATACCCCGACCATCTGCCGCTTCACGCCGGCCGGATTGGACAACGGACCCAACAGATTGAAGATGGTGCGGGTCGCCAGTTCGACGCGGGTCGGGCCGACGTTCTTCATCGCGGGGTGATGCGACGGCGCGAACATGAAGCCGATGCCGGCCTCGGCCACACAGCGGCCGACGCGCTCCGGCGTGATGTCGATCTTGACCCCGAGCGCGGACAGCACGTCGGCTGCGCCCGAACGCGACGACAGCGCGCGATTGCCATGTTTTGCCACCGGCACGCCGGCGCCTGCGACGATGAATGAGGCGCAGGTCGACACATTGACCGAGCCGGAGCCGTCGCCACCGGTGCCGACGACATCGACCGCATCGGCGGGTGCCTTGACGCGCAGCATCTTGCTGCGCATCGCCGACACCGCGCCGGTGATTTCGTCGACGGTTTCGCCGCGGACGCGAAGCGCCATCAGCATTCCGCCCATCTGCGAGGGCGTGGCCTCGCCCGACATCATGCTGTCGAAGGCGGATGCCGCCTCATCGCGCGACAGCGTCGCGCCGGTGGCGACTTTTCCGATGATAGATTTGAGGTCGTCCATCGCGTGCTTTCGGGAGTGCTAGGTCTTTCGCTGGAGCATGATCTTCTCGGAAGACCGGTACCCACTTTTCCGGATCATGCTCAGTTATTCGCGCCCGTCACCTTTGCGAAGGCGTCCTGATTGATGGTGGTGCCGATCGTCTTTTCGATCTTGGTGACGTATTGCGCGACCTGTTCGTCGGTCAGCCCGCGCTGAAGGGTCTCCTTCAGTTTCTTGATGTCGTCCGACGCGAGGTCGACCGGCGGCACGCTGATGTCGGTCACCCGGAACACGATCCATTCGTTGCCACCGGCGCCGGCGGTTTGTCCCACCGCATCCTTGGCGGTGCGGAATGCCGCCGTGATGGCGCTCGTGGGCAGGCCGGGCAGGGAGGCATCGCGCCGCACGCCGCTTGCGGTTTCGACTTTCGATCCGGCAGCCGCCGCCTCTTCGCCGAGCTTGCCGCCGTGCTCGAGCTTTTGCACCATCTCGGTCGCCTTGGTTCGCAGCCGGCTCGTGATCTGATCGTCGCGCCATTTCGCCTCGACCTGGTCCTTGACTTCATCGAGGTTGCGTTCGCGCGACGGGATGACGTCCAGCACGTCATACCAGACGTAGCCGCCGTTGAACTGGATCGGATCGTTGTCGACGCCGACATTGCTGTTGAAGGCCTGCGACACGACGTCGAGGCCGCGGGGAATGCTGGTCACCAACTGGCCGTTGAGGAGGCGGCCGGAGCGATCGACGGCGTCGATGGTCACGGCGGCAAGCCCCAGTTTCTGCGCGGCTTCGATGACACCGGCTCCGCCACCACGCTCGTCTTCCATCTTGTTGTGGAGATCGGCGACCTTGGCGCGAGCGCGCTCGGTGGCAGTTTCCTTTTTCAGGGTCGCGGCTACGCTTTCATAGCTGGGTTCGGCCCCCGGCTCGATCTTGCCGATCTTGACCAGGGCAACGCCGAACCGGCCCGGCACTGGCTGGCTCACCTCGCCGGATGGCAGCGAGAACGCTGCCTCTGCGATCGCGCCATCGATGATGGCCGACTTTGCGATCATGCCGAGGTCGACATCGGACGGGTTGAGCCCGCGCTCCTTGGCGAGATCCTCGAAGGATGTTCCCCCCGCGATTCGTCCACGCGCCGCCACGGCTTCCTCTGCGTTCGGGAACACGATCTGCGACACCTGGCGCTGTTCCGGCGTGCCAAGCTTGCCGCGGCGTTGCTCGAAGACTTTTTTGGCCTCTTCGTCGGAGACATCGGACCATTTGCCGATTTCTTCCGGCGTGACCGCGACAAAGGATATCTTGCGGTATTCGGGAGCGCGGAACTGGGTCTTGCGATCGTCGAAGTAGCCGGCCAGCGTTTCCGGCGACGGCGGATCGATGGTTCCGGCCTGGGCGGCGTCGAGCTTGACGTATTCGATGGCGCGCTGTTCGTTCTGGAAGCGGCTGATCGCTTCGATCAGCACTTTCGGCGGTTCGAGGCCGGCCGAGACCGTGCCGGCGATCTGACGCCGCAGCGACACCCGCCGCTGTTCGGCGATATAGCGCTGTTCGGTGAAACCGAATTGCCGGATCGTGGCCTGGAAACGGGCCGGATCGAAATTGCCGGCGACTCCCTTGAAATTCGGATCGGTGTAGATCATGCGCATGATTTCGGCGTCGGATTGCCCGAGCCCCATCCGCCGCGCTTCTTCGTCGAGG
>JAYSPJ010000360.1:0-2597 GCA_043722155.1 Bradyrhizobium sp. | reverse complement strand
GCATGCTGGGCCTCCGACGACGCGGCGCGCGCCGTCGTCCAATCAGCTACGCACCTCAGGTCAGCCAAGCCGATGCAGTTCTTCAAGATATCGAAAGCGGCGCGATTTATTTGCTGAAACATCCACTCATGCGAATCGGCCGCAACAGCGACAATGACATCGTTCTGGATGACCCCACTATCGGGCGCTCACACGCCATTGTGCAGCGGGTCGGCGAGAGGGTGTTCACTATCACGGACCAGTCAAGCGCTAACGGAACACTGGTGAACGGCGTCATAATCGACACCGCTAAGGTGAGCAATGGCGACGTGATTTCTATCGGAGCAAAGACGTTGCGGTTCAGCAACGGGATCGATGGCCGGCGGTCGTAAGACACACTTGACGCGCTTTTGCTAGGAACTACCGTCTGGCCTCGCTCGGGTACGCCGACCTATGTGGAGAAGGTCACTTCCCTTGGTGGGAATGTCACTCGGCGACCATATTCTCCCCTGTTTGCGGTGGTCTATTTTTCCAGAAACAACCTATCGGTAAAACGGTTGAGACGCATCTCGGAGCCATGCGAAGCGTTCAAATGAGCTATCGCCGAAAGTTGGTGACGTCGGGAATCGGGAAGGCGGCATATCGCAGGGGAATCGACTTTGGCATACTGCGCCAACGCATTAATCGACTGTGTCGATCTAGGCGATTTTCGGGCTTTCGGCCCGACGGACGCACAGCTTGCTCACGCCATTCCGCAAGTAAGGGTCCCCGTATCTCCATCCTCAGCCCCCTTTATCCCCTCTCAGAGGCACTATTTTCGGCTTCTCCGGCTTACCTGCGCTCAGGAATACCTTATCCTGTATCAGAGTTGACCCGCTGCCGATCTCTTGCGGGAACGGACGCATGTAATTGAAGGTATGATCTTTCGAGTAGACCTGATGTCGGGCGTTACTTATCAATTCAGAATTGATGCGCCCCACAGTGAATAGGTCGCCCTCGATCTTATTTTCTTCCCCCTCGAACCGGCCGACCAAGCAGGTGTCGCGTGAGAGTGGAAAAAGGACTGTTGTGTCAGGGACGCCAAAGCCAGGTCCGTAAATCCCGTGATTTCGGTTGTTGGACCAGCGCAACGTGACCGGCACGTCAGTGGTCACGAACCCGCCTGTGCCTTCCTTTGCCACGACCATCTGCCACCTGCGCGCGGCTATGTGTTGCAACAGCCCGGGATGCTGCTTGATCTCCATTTCAATATTGAAGTGCTGTTTCAGTCCCAGAGTGTAGTTTTTCTCCTTCACGAACTTCTTCATATCTTCGTAGCTGATATTTTCCTTCACATCGAAGGCGCCGTCTCGCTTCATTTGTGCGATCTGACCGTCCCATCGTTCCTTCGTCGCGAGGGCCATTTCGAGCATCATCTGCATGATCTCGCCGGTAAAATCGTTGATGGTCGCTCGCTGCCGTGGATTGCGGATAGCAAGGCTGCAAATGAGGTTCATCAACGCGTTGCGGTCCTCAGTATTTGCAAACGACTGAGCGGCTTTGATACGCTCTACGGCGGGCGCGACCTTGCCCTCAAACTCGGCCATAGCCTTTTCGACGGCGTGGGGGTCTTCGCCCGCTATGGTATTGAAGTCTCGCTGCGCCGCAACGTTGGTGGGGTTGGTCCGAAAGACCTTTTCGGTGGGCCGATCGGTGACGAGGAGCTGCTTCTTGTCGTCTGTGAACCCTCGCAGGTAGAACTGCGGCACGTAGTGGTGTTTGCGTGGTCCGCCCTTGGCCTCAATCACTATCCCCAGCCCTCTTCATTCGCCTTCAGGTGGCATGATAGATTATCTACGTGGCAGCTGACAAACAGGCGGAATATTCTCTCTCTGCAAAATCTGCCGGACGTTCAGCTGGAATTCGATTGGTAGCTGGTACAATCGGCACGGCCGACCCTCTTAGACGCGGCACCTGGACATTTAATCTATGGATTTTGATACCTATTCCCGATCGAAGCGCGCCGACTACGCGGACTTGGCCGGCACCGTCGCCGCGGTCTTGCGCGCCGCGACCGCTGCACATCCGATTCCATTCAGGCTGCAGCTCGTGCAGGCTCGCGCGAAAGATCCGAGTCCCTGAAGAAGAAGTTGGAAGACCGCGGACTACAGGCAACGACAATACTGGAGGAGGACATAAAGGACTTAGCCTTAGCCGGCTGTCGGCTGATCTTCTACTCGAATGCAGACGTCACCCGCATTCAGCAAAGCGGCATTATCAGAGAGAATTTTGACGTCGATTGGGATCGCACGAAGATCCATCATCCGGTGCCCGGCGAGGGCGACCCAAAAAACCTCTTCATCTCAGACAATTTCGTCGTCTCTCTCAAGGAGGACCGGACAAAACTGCCGGAGTACGCGCGCTTTGCGGGCCTCGCCTGTGAGGTGCAGGTGCAGACCACGCTGAACCACACGTGGTCCGAAATGGAGCATGACATTCTCTACAAGAGGCCGAAGCTAACGGGCTTTGGCGGAAAACTGTCAATCGGCGTTGGATTGGGACCCCTTATCGGCATCCAAAAGGGACCCCTTTGAGCGGCGAGTTCGGCCGGTAGCGCTCGCATCGTCGGAGCTGGCCGG
>JAYSPJ010000359.1:0-14001 GCA_043722155.1 Bradyrhizobium sp. | reverse complement strand
TCGTACTTCTTCTTGACCAGCTTGTCGGTCATGGTGCGCGAATTCTTCTTGGCGACGTAATAGAAGCCGGTATCCGCCGAGGAAACGAGCTTGACCTTGATGGTGACCGCTTTGGCCATGTTCAGACCTCAAATTGAATTGGAATCGGGAGCCGGCCCGTCAGGCCCGCATTGGCGCGCAACCTAGCTTCTGATAGCCCAAAGTCAAGGTTTTGCGGGCGAAAACCGGCCCGATTCCGGCTCATTAACCCTCGAAGAACCGGTTTTTCGGTCGTGGCAGGCCCAAATTCTCCCGCAGCGTCTTGCCCTCATACTCCCGCCGGAAGATTTCGCGCTTCTGCAGTTCCGGCACGACCTTGTCGACGAAGTCATCGAGCCCGGCGGGCAGGAACGGGAACATGATATTGAAGCCGTCGCAGCCTTCCGTCGTCAGCCATTGCTCCATCTGGTCGGCGATGGTTTCCGGCGTGCCGACAAACGACAGTCCGCCATAGCCGCCGACCCGCTGCGCCAGCTGGCGCACCGTGAGTTTTTCGCGCGCGGCAAGGTCGACCAGCCGCTGGCGGCCGCTCTTGCTGGCGTTGGTTTCGGGGATCTCGGGCAGTTGTCCATCGGGATCGAAGCCGGACGCGTCGGTGCCGAGCTGGACCGACAGCGAGGCAATGGCGCTGTCGTAATGCACCATGCTGTCGAGCAAAGCGCGCTTCTCTTTTGCCTGCTCGAGGCTGTCGCCGACCACGACGAAGGCGCCGGGCAGGATCTTCAAATTGTCGCGGTCGCGGCCAAGCTTGTCCATGCGGCCCTTGATGTCGGCATAGAGCTTTTGGCCATCGGCGAGCGGGCCGCCGCCGGTGAACACGGCTTCCGCCGTCTCCGCCGCAAGCTGCCGGCCGTCATCAGAGGCGCCGGCCTGCACGATGACGGGCCAGCCCTGAACGGGGCGGGCGATGTTGAGGGGCCCACGCACGGAGAGGTATTTGCCCTTGTGGTTCAGCACATGCATTTTGTCGGGATCGAAATACAGTCCGCTCTCGACGTCACGGACAAAGGCGTCGTCGGCGAAGGAGTCCCACAGGCCGGTGACGACGTCATAAAACTCTCGCGCGCGCTTGTAGCGTTCGGCGTGCTCCATGTGGTCGTCGAGCCCGAAATTCAGCGCGGCATCCGGATTGGAGGTGGTGACGATGTTCCACCCGGCGCGGCCATTGCTGATGTGATCGAGCGAGGCGAACCGGCGGGCGACATGATAGGGCTCGTCGAAGGTGGTCGAGCCCGTTGCGATCAGCCCGATATGTTCTGTCACGGCCGACAGTGCCGACAGCAGCGTGAACGGCTCGAACGAGGTGACGGTGTGGCTGCGCTTCAGCGCATTGACCGGCATGTTCAGCACCGCGAGGTGGTCGGCCATGAAGAAGGCGTCGAACTTTCCCGCCTCCAGTTTCTGGATCAGCTTCTTGATGTGTCCAAAATTGAAATTGGCGTCCGGCCAGGCGCCGGGATAGCGCCACGCGCCGGTGTGAATAGAGACCGGCCGCATGAACGCGCCGAGCCGCAACTGCCGTTTCGCCATGGCCTCATTCCCGAGTTGGTTGTTGTTGGTTAGGAGATAGGAATGTCTTTTCGCAAAGGCATCAGGCAGGGCGAGAAGAATCTTGCGAATTGAGCGGGGATCGGAGAAAGTTTCGCCGTTGCAGGGACGTATTCCCCGGCTCCCACAACATCATTGCGAGCGCAGCGAAGCAATCCATCTATCCACGGCTGCAAGATACTCGTCTGGTACGAGATGCATGAGACCATGATCGACGCGATCACTCGGGAAAAGCAAATCAAGGCCGGCAGCCGCGCCAAGAAACAGGCTTTGATTGAAGCGCTGAATCCTGAATGGAAGGACCTGTTTGAGACGCTTGGGTAAGCTCCGGGCGTGCGTTCGGCTCGGAACCGTCAACGTCATTGCTGCGCGCGATCGGCGTGGCGCGCTGAAATTCAAATCGTCATTGCGAGCGCAGCGAAGCAATCCATCTGGTAGCGAAAAGAAAGAATGGATTGCTTCGTCGCAAGGGCTCCTCGCAATGACGGCTGTGAGCACCAAACTACGCCCCCAGCACATCCTTCTGCATCCTGTTGCCGTAGAAATGGAAGAACGGCACCGCCGCGTCGTGTTGCAGCGGGCCGGTGGCGAGACGCCTTTCCAGTTCGTTCAGGACATTCTTGGTCATCGGATGGGCGTCGGCCAGATGCTTCGAGCCGAGATCGACCCATACCAGTTCGACCAGTTCGGCCTCGGCATGGACCACACCCTCGACGCGATGGGCGATCGCCGACGCATCCGCGGTAAAGAACCTGGTATCGAAGCGGCGGACGCGGCCGGGCGGGGTGATCGCGCGGGCGATCAGGAACAGTCCGGACGGATCGGGCAGCAGGCCGGCTTCGGTGAAGGCCTGCCAGGCGCCTTCCAGCTTCGGCGCCTTGCCGTTGCTCTTGCGTCCGAGGCAGAGACCGGTTTCCTCGCAGGCCTCGCGGATCGCGGCGATCGCCAGCGAGCGCGCGCGCGACGGCGTGATCTTCGGACTGCCCTTCAGCAGGTTGGTTTCCAGCGCCTTCGAGATCGGTGCCGCCACCGGAACGCGGTTGTCGGTCTTGTCGACGCGGCCGCCGGGAAAGACGAATTTTCCGGGCATGAACACCACCTTGTCGTGACGCTTGCCGACCAGCACTTTCGGCGTGGCGGCGGTCCGGTCGACCAGGATCAGGGTAGCGGCGTCTACCGGGCGGCGGTAGGGGTGGTGGTCGGCTTCTTTCTCTTCTTTGACCGCTTTTACCGTCTCGCTCATTTCACCCCTGTTTGTTTTTCTTTCGAGCCTTTTCGGTTCTGATCAAGTGAGAACCGGGCTCGATTCATTTGTTTGACGCGTTTTGAAGCCTCACGCTACTTCTCGGGATTCAGTTCGTCAAACCCGTGCATGCGCAGCGCCCATTGGATCCCGACCACGGCGCCCTTCACCGGTTGCAACAAAAGTAATGACATGATCAGCGTCAGCGGCAGATAGATTGCAAGCTGCAGCGGCACCGAAGGCGCATAATCGGTTTCGATCCACAGGATGGTCGGCACCACGATGTGGCCGACGATGACGATGACGAGGTAGGCCGGCAGATCGTCGGCGCGATGCGGCGTGAAATCCTGTCCGCAAGCTGAACAGTGATCGTCGACCTTCAGGAAGGCGCGAAACAGCTTGCCTTCGCCGCAGCGCGGACAGCGGCCGCGCAATCCGCGCTTCAACGCGGTCCAGACGTCGCGCTTGGCAACGGGGGCCTGCTCCGGCGTCCAGATTTTCGCATGTGCGGTGACGGTTTCCATGGTCTATCCCTTGAAGGGCTTGCCCTTCTTCGATTTGTCCGGCTTGCCCTTGCCCGGCCTGCGATCCTTCGTGCGCGGGCTGCGGCCGGGATGCGGCTTCGCCTGCGCCCGCATGGCGTCGCTGGCGCCGGGACGTTTGCGTCCGCGCGGGGCGATACTGCCTTCCGACAACAGTTCGAACCGCAGCGCGCCTGCCACTGGCGCAGCTTCTACCAGACGTACGTCGACGACGTCACCCAGCCGGTGCATGGCACCGCTGCGTGTGCCGACCAGTGCGTGGCGCGTCTCGTCATAATTGAAATATTCGGTGCCCAGCGTGCGGATCGGGATCAGGCCGTCGGCGCCGGTATCCGAGAGTTTGACGAACAGTCCTGAGCGGGTGACGCCGGAGATGCGGCCCTGGAACGTGGCCCCGATGCGGTCGGCGAGAAAATGCGCGATCAGGCGGTCGGCGGTTTCGCGTTCCGCCTTCATGGCGCGGCGTTCGGTAACGGAAATTTGCGCTGCGACCTCGCCGAGGGTCTCCACCGTCTCGGTCTCCGGCAAGGCGCCTTCGCCGAGGCCGAGGCCGCGGATCAAGGCGCGATGCACGACCAGATCGGCGTAGCGCCGGATCGGCGAGGTGAAATGCGCATAGCGCCGCAAGTTGAGGCCGAAATGGCCGTAATTTTCGGCGGTGTATTCGGCCTGGGATTGCGAGCGCAGCACCACTTCATTCACCAGCAGTTCGGCATCCTGGCCCTTGACCTGCGCCAGCACGTAATTGAACAGCGAGGGGCGCAACGCGCCGCTTTTGGCAAACGGCAGATTCAGCGTTTTCAGGAATTCCTGCAGGTTGTGAACCTTCTCGAGCGTCGGTTCATCGTGCACCCGATAGATGAGCGGCAGTGCCTTCTTTTCAAGCATCTCGGCCGCGGCGACGTTGGCGAGAATCATGAATTCTTCGATCAACTTGTGGGCGTCGAGCCGCTCCGGCACGATCACGCGATCCACCGTGCCGTCGGGCTTCAAGAGGATCTTGCGCTCGGGAATGTCGAGATCGAGCGGATCGCGTTCGTCGCGCGCCTTCTTCACGGTGGCATAGGCGTCGTAGAGCGGCTTCAGGATCGGATCGAGCAGGGGACCCGTGGTGTCGTCGGGCCGCCCGTCGATCGCCGCCTGCGCCTGCGCATAGTTCAGTTTTGCCGCCGAACGCATCAGGATGCGATGGAAGCTGTGCGAGCGCTTGCGGCCGTCGGCACCGATCACCATCCGCACTGCCAGCGCGCCGCGCGGTTCGCCCGGCACCAGCGAGCAGAGATCGTTGGATATCCGCTCCGGCAACATCGGCACCACGCGATCCGGGAAATACACCGAATTGCCGCGCGTCAGCGCGTCACGATCCAGCGCCGAGCCCGGCCGCACATAGAACGCGACGTCGGCGATCGCGACATTGACGATGTAGCCGCCCTTGTTGTTCGGATCGGGATCGAGTTCGGCGTGAACGGCGTCGTCGTGGTCCTTGGCGTCGGGCGGATCGATGGTGACCAGCGGCAGTTCGCGCCAGTCCTCGCGGCCCGCCGGCGTCGCAGGCCTTGCTTCCTCGGCCTCGCGCAGTGCCGCGGGCGAAAAGGCCTGCGGAATTTCGTGGGAATGAATCGCGATCAGGCTGACCGCTTTCTCGGAAGCGAGTGAACCGAGCCGCTCCTTGACCTTGCCGGAGGCAAGCCCAAAGCCGCGCGAGCGCACCAGGTCGACACTGACGAGATCGCCGTCCTCGGCGCCATCAGAGTCGGCCTTGGCAATATTCAGTTCCCGCCCGACCTGTTTCTTGTCGACCGGGATCAGCCGCCCGCCGCCGCCGGGCAGCGCGCGGAAGATTCCGAGCACGCGGGTTCTGGCGTGATCGATGACCTTGATGACGCGGGCGCGATAGACCGCGCCTTCGGCATCGTCCAGTTTTTCGATGCGTAGCAGCGCGCGGTCGCCGACGCCGGCGGCGGTGCCTGGCTGCGGACGTCGCGGAATATGGATGCGGATTTTCGGCGGCTCGCCGCTTTCCACCTCGTCCCATTCGGTCGGCGTCGCGATCAATTCGCCGTCGGCGTCGCGGCCGCTGATGTCGGCCATCAGGGTGGCGGGCAGGGTGGCTGGTTCGGCGATCTTCTTGCCGCGCTTTTCGATCGCGCCCTCATCGGCCAGTTCGCGCAAGATTCGTTTCAGCTCGGCGCGGTCGGCGTTCTTCAGGCCGAACTCGCGCGCGATCTCGCGGGTGCCGACGGTTCCCGGATGCGCGCGGATGAAGGCGACGATGGCGTCCCGTGCCGGAAAGCCGCTATCGCGTTGCTTCGCCACTTACCCGCGGGCCTTGCCGGCGCTTTTCTTCGCTGGCGCTTTCGGCGCCGGCTTTGCGGCGGACGTCTTGGCGGCTGGCGTGACCGGCGCGCGCGCCTTGCTGATGGAATCGGTCTTCGGCTTGGCCGCAGCTTTCTTGGCGACCGCCTTCCTGGCCGGCTTCGCCGCCTTCGCGTCGGACTCCGCTTTGGCCGCAGGCTTCTTGGCAGGCGCCTTCTTCTTGGCGCCACGCTTCGGTTTGCCGCCGCCCTTGGCGACGCGCTCGTCGATCAGCGCAATGGCCTCTTCCAGCGTGATGGTTTCCTGCGTCTTGTCGCTGGGAATGGTGGCGTTGACGCCGCCCGATGTGACATAGGCGCCGTAGCGGCCGCTCTTGACCGCGACGCCGCCAAGGGTCGGATGATCGCCCAGCGGTTTTCCCGGATCGGCGCCGAAACGGCGGCCGCTCGGGCCTTTGAGGATCTTTTCCGCGATCAGCGTCACCGCGCGGTTGAGCCCGATGTCGAACACCTCGTCGCCGGCCTCGAGGCTGGCATAGGTTTTCTCGTGGCGCACGAACGGGCCGAAACGGCCAAGCCCCGCGGTGATCGGCTCGCCGGTCTCCGGATGCTTGCCGATTTCGCGCGGCAGCGACAGCAGCTTGAGCGCCATATCCAGTTCGATGTCGCTGGGCGAGGTGTTCTTCGGAATCCCGGCGCGCTTCGGCTTCTCGCCTTCGGCATAATCCTTGGCCTCACCGAGCTGGATGTAGGGACCGAACCGGCCGGCCTTCACCACGACGTCGAGATCGGTCGCCGGATCCTTGCCCAGGATGCGGTCGGCGCTGGCTTCGCTGTCGGCGGCGAGCGGGCGGGTGTAACGGCACTCCGGATAATTGGTGCAGCCGACGAAGGCGCCGAATTTTCCGGCCTTGAGGTTGAGCTTGCCGGTGCCGCAGGTCGGGCATTGCCTGACATCGCCGCCATCTGCGCGTGGCGGATAGATGTGCGGTCCCAGCATGTCGTCGAGCGCATCCAGCACCTGCGTCACCCGCAGATCCTTGATCTCGTTGACGGCGCCGATGAAGCCGGTCCAGAAATCCTTCAGCACCTGCTGCCAGGAAATCTCGTTGTTGGAGATGCGGTCGAGCTGCTCTTCGAGCGCCGCGGTGAAATCATATTCGACATAGCGCGCGAAGAAGTTTTCCAGGAACGCGACCACGACGCGGCCCTTGTCCTCGCCATGCAGGCGCTTCTTCTCGAGCCTGACATAGCCGCGGTCCCTCAGTACCTGCAGGATCGAGGCATAGGTCGAGGGACGGCCGATGCCGAGCTCTTCCATGCGCTTGACCAGCGAGGCTTCGGAGAAGCGCGGCGGCGGTTCGGTAAAATGCTGGGTGACGGCGAGTTCCTGCCGCTTCAGCGCTTCGCCCTCGCTCATGGCGGGGAGGCGGCGGGAATCCTCGTCGTCGCCGTCGTCGTCGCGGCCTTCCTGATAGAGCGCCAGAAAACCGTCGAATTTTACCACCTGGCCTGTGGCGCGCAGTTCGAGCACGCGGGAGCCGGCCTTGGCCGCGATATCGACGGTGGTGCGCTCCATCTCCGCCGATTCCATCTGGCTGGCGATGGTGCGGGTCCAGATCAGCTCATAGAGTCGGGCCTGGTCGGTATCGAGGCGGCGGCGCATCTCGGCAGGCCGTCGCGACAGATCGGTGGGGCGGATGGCTTCGTGCGCTTCCTGGGCGTTCTTGGCCTTGGTCTGGTACAGGCGCGGCGCTTCCGGCACATAGGCCTTGCCGTAATCCTCGCCGATCACGGTGCGCGCCTGCGTAATCGCAGAACCGTCGATCTGCACGCCGTCGGTACGCATATAGGTAATGAGACCGGTGGTCTCGCCGCCGATGTCGATGCCCTCATAGAGGCGCTGCGCGATCCGCATGGTGTGCGCCGGCGCGAAGCCCATCTTGCGGCTGGCTTCCTGCTGCAGCGTCGAGGTGGTGAAGGGGGCATGCGGATTGCGCCGCGCCGGTTTTGCTTCCACCGTGGAAACCGAGAAATCGGCGGCCTCGATCGCCTTCTTCAGTTCCTCGGCTTCCGCGCCGGTGCCGATATCGAGCCGCTGGATCTTCTTGCCGTCGGCGCCGATCAGCCGTGCCTCGAACGCGTCGCCGCGCGGCGTCGTCAGGGTCGCGACCAGCGACCAGTATTCCCGCGGAATGAATTTCTCGATTTCGAGCTCGCGGTCGCAGACCAGCCGCAGCGCCACCGACTGCACGCGGCCCGCCGAGCGCGCGCCCGGCAGTTTGCGCCACAGCACCGGCGAGAGCGTGAAGCCGACCAGATAGTCCAGTGCGCGGCGCGCCATGTAGGCGTCGACCAGCGCGCCATCGATCTGGCGCGGGTTCTTCATCGCCTCGGTCACCGCCTGCTTGGTAATGGCGTTGAACACCACGCGCTCGATCTTGTGGTCCTTGATCGCGTGCTTTTCCTTCAAGACCTCCAGCACGTGCCAGGAGATCGCTTCGCCCTCCCGATCGGGGTCGGTTGCGAGGATCAGCTTGTCGGCGCCCTTGAGCGCCTTGGCGATGTCGTTGAGGCGTCCGGCCGCCTTGGGGTCGATCTCCCAGATCATCTGGAAGTTGGCCTCGGGATCGACCGATCCGTTCTTGGCCGGAAGATCGCGGACATGACCGAAGGAGGCCAGAACCTCGTAGGAGGCACCCAGATATTTGTTGATCGTCTTGGCTTTCGCCGGCGACTCGACAATGACGATATTCATGTCATTCCAATGGCTTACGGGAAAAATAAAGGCCGGTTCCGCGAGACTCGCGTCGGCCGTTTCGAAAGCGAACATGGGTGGTGAGGCCGCCCCTGTCAAATAGAGTGATGTTGAACGGGTTCGAAAAGGAACCGCTAAAGTATCATGGGGGTTGCAATATGCGTCCTGTAGTTGCGCTCTCAAAGAGGGTATCTTGCCATATTACACGGTGTTGGATGTGGCTTTTTGACCAAGACAGAGCGCCGGCGGACGCGCTTATCCCCAGGCAGGGGTGGGGGCTCGCCAACCGATGATCCGCCCGGGGATGGCGGGCCGGATGAGGCCGCGAGTTTCATCGCGGAGACCGTCGCCGATCTGGCCCTGCTGGCGCGGCGCCACAAGCTCGGCATGCTCGTGCGTCTGCTCGAGATGGCGCAACTGGAGGCCGAGGAGCGCGTCCGGCTGCGCAGCAAGCGCAAGCTGTCGTGATTGCGACTCTCAGATCATCGACACCAGCCCGCCGCCGTGGCGTTCGAGTCGTCCGGCGAGTTCGAGTTCGAGCAGCACGGCGCGCACCACCGCCGGCGAGGCGCCGGCGATCCGGATCAAATCGTCGAGCAGCACCGGCGTCGGCCCGAGCAAAGCGGTGATGCGCGCGCGGTCGCTCGCATCCGGCTCGACATCGAGCGGCTCGTCGTCCGGCTCCCGCAATGCGAGCGGCCGTCCCATGATCGGCTCGACCGCGCTGATGACGTCGGAGGCTTCGGTGGTCAGGGTCGCGCCCTGTTTGATCAGATCGTTGGTGCCGGCGGCCCGCGGATCGAGCGGCGAGCCCGGCACCGCGAACACCTCGCGGCCCTGTTCGGCGGCGATGCGCGCCGTGATCAGCGATCCCGAGCGAAGCGCGGCCTCGACCACGACGACGCCGAGCGCCGCCCCCGAGATCAGCCGGTTGCGCCTCGGAAAATCGCGGGCACGCGGCACGTGCCCCAGCGGCATTTCGGAAATCGCGGCGCCGCCGGACTCCAGCATCGACGCCAGCAGGTCCTCGTGCTCGGGCGGGTAAATCCGGTCGTGACCGCCGGCCAGCACCGCCACGGTGCCGCCCTTGAGGCTGGCGCGATGCGCCGCCTGGTCGATGCCGCGCGCCAGCCCCGACACGATGACGAAACCGGCGTCGGAAAGATCACGCGCCAGCGTGCCGGCAAATTTCAGCCCGGCGCCGGAGGCGTTGCGTGAGCCGACGATCGCGAGCATCGGCCGCATCAGTGCGTCAAGCGCGCCGCGCACGCCAAGCAACGGCGGCGCATCGTCCAGCGTGGCCAGCCGCGGCGGATAGCCGGCTTCATCCGGCGCCAGCAGGCTGACGCCGAGCCGTTTGCTCGCGGCAAGCTCGGCGCGCGCGTCCTCTTCGCTGCAGATCCGCCCCGGACGATCGGCGCCGCCGCGCCGCGCCAGATCGGGCAGCCGCTGCAGCGCGACGCGGGCGCTGCCGAAATGATTTATCAATGAACGGAAGGTGCGCGGACCGACATTGTCGCTGCGGATCAGCCGCAGCCGGTCGATCCGCTCGGCGTCGGTGAGACGGGTGGTGCTGGGTGTGCGAGTGTCCATGCCGGTACAGCTTCGCCCAACCGGAGGGTGTGATCAACTCCATTGCTCTCGTCATTCCGGGACACGCGTCTTCGTGTGGACCCGGAATCTCGAGATTCCGGGTTCGATGCTTCGCATCGCCCCGGAATGACGGGAGAGTGTCGCTTGCCTCATTCGCACGCGCTCCGTAAAAGCGGTCCGACCAACGCAGGAAACCATGCCCATGATCTCGCTCGCCGATCTCCAGCGCCGTATCGAATCCGGTGAGCTTTCAGCCGAAGCCGCGATCGCCCAGTCGGTCGAAGCCATCAACAGCCATGAAAAAACCATCGGCGCCTTCGTCTGCCGCGCCGAAAACCCCCGCGCGCAAAACGCCGGGCCGCTGCGCGGCATCGCCGTCGGCATCAAGGATATCATCGATACCGCCGACCTGCCGACCGAAATGGGCTCGCCGATCTACCGCGGGTTTCGGCCGCGGGCGGATGCGCCGGTTGTCATGTTGCTGAAGCAGGCGGGCGCGACCGTCGCCGGCAAGACCACGACGACGGCGTTCGCGGCGAACGATCCGACCGCCACGCTCAATCCGCGCAACACGGATCATACGCCGGGCGGATCGTCCTCCGGCTCCGCCGCGGCGGTCGCGGCCGGCATGATTCCGCTGGCGCTGGGCACGCAGACCGGCGGCTCGGTGATCCGTCCGGCGTCGTTCTGCGGCGTGGCCGCGATCAAGCCGTCGTTCCGGATGCTGCCGACGGTTGGCGTGAAGTGTTTTTCGTGGACGCTGGATACGGTCGGGCTGTTCGCGGCCGGGGTCGAAGACCTCGCGCAGGGACTGTCGGCCATGACCGGCAGGGCTGAGTTGAGGCTTGGCAGCGCGGTCGAGACGCTGCGCATCGGCATCGTGACGCAGGATTTTGCCGGCGCGCCGGAAGCGTCGGGCGCCGAGGCGCTGCGGCTCGCCAGTCGCGCGGCGGAGCTGGCAGGGGCGACCGTGCGCGACCTGCCATTGCCCGACCTCGTCGGAGAGGCGTGGCGGGTTCATCCCACCCTGCAGGATTTTGAGGCGCACCGGGCGCTGGCCTGGGAATACCGCACGCGTCACGCCGACATGCCGCCACTGCTGCGCGGACGACTCGATGAAAGCGTGGGAATCCCGCCCGCGGACTACGACGCGGCGCGCAGCGTCGCCAACCGCGCCCGCAAGGCGCTGGCGAAAATGTTCGACGAGGTCGATGTGCTGCTGACATTTTCCGCGCCGGGCGCGGCGCCGAAGGGACTGGCTTCGACCGGCGAACCCCGTTTCAACCGGCTCTGGACCCTGATGGGCGTGCCCTGCGTCAATATTCCAGCCTATGTGGCCGAGGGTGGATTGCCCGTCGGTGTGCAGGTGATCGCGCGGTTCGGCGACGATGCAGGGGCGCTCGCGGCGGCGCGATTTGTGGCAGAGGCGTTGGCACGGCGATAAAGGGGGCTGTGATTCCGGGACACGCGCCTTCGCATGGACCCGGAATCTGGAGGTTGTCGAGCGAAATTCCGGGTTCGCGCTGACGCGCGCCCCGGAATGACTGCGGGAACGTCGTCACTTCTGCCCGATGCGTCCCTCGGTGCCGGCCTGCAACCGCTTGATGTTTTCGCGGTGCGCGTAGAACAGCAGCAGGGTCATCACGGCAAACAATGCCGCCAGCGCGGGATGACCGAACCACCACAGGAAGATTGGCGTGACAAAACTCGCGACCAGCCCTGACAGCGACGAGTAGCGCGAGATCGCCGCAGTCGTCGCCCACAATACGCAAAACAGCACCGCGGCCGGCCAGAACAACCCGATCAGCACGCCGATATAGACGGCGACGGCTTTGCCGCCTTTGAAACCGAGCCAGACCGGAAACAGATGGCCGAGGAAGGCGCCGAGCCCCGCCAGCATGGCGGCGTTGGGGCCGCCGAAGTAGCCCGCGATGATGACAGCGACCGTGCCCTTCAGCACGTCGCCGATCAGCGTCGCCGCGGCGAGGCCCTTGCGGCCGGTGCGCAGCACATTGGTGGCGCCGATATTGCCGGAGCCGATCGAGCGCAGATCCTGGGTGCCTGCGAGTTTGGTCAGGACCAGCCCGAACGGGATCGAGCCGAGGAGATAGCCGAGGATCAACGCCACCGGCAGCCATGCGTCAGGCGACATCAATGGTGGCTCCCTTTACCGTCAATCCCGCGCGCGCCAGGGCATTTTCCAGCTTGCCCGAACCAGTACGCTTCTCGCGGGGCCTCATGGTTCGAGACGCGCGAAGACGCGCTCCTCACCATGAGGGACTGAGACCTCATCCTGAGGAGCATCGCGAAGCGATGCGTCTCGAAGGATGGAGCATCTGAAGTGGAAATGGCGTCAGACATGCTCATACACCGTGCGGCCGCCGACGATGGTGCGTACCACCCGGCCGGAGAACCGGGAATCGTCGAACGGCGTGTTCTTGCATTGCGATTTGAGATCGGCGGGATCGAGCACCCAGGGCGTATCGGGGTCGATCACGATCACGTCGGCGGGTGAGCCCGCGCGCAGCGATCCGCCGGGCAGGCCCAGCAATTCGGCCGGCCGCGTCGACATCGCGCGGATCAGGGTCTTGAAATCGGTCTCGCCATTGTGGATCAGCCGCAAGGCCGCCGGCAGGATGGTCTGCAGGCCGATCGCGCCGTAGGCGGCTTCCGCGAACGGCAGCCGCTTGACCTCGACATCCTGCGGATTGTGGTCGGACATCACGACGTCGATCAGCCCGGAGGCGACCGCGGCGACCAGCGCCAGCCGGTCGTCCTCGGTGCGCAGCGGCGGCGACAGCTTTAGAAAGCTTCTGTAAGGGCCGATGTCGTTTTCGTTCAGGGTCAGGTGATTGATCGAGACCGAGGCCGAAACCGCGAGACCGGCATCGCGGGCGCGTGAAAGGATTTCCAGCGACTCGATGCAGGTCAACGAGGCCGCGTGGTAGCGCCCGCCGGTCAGCGCCACCAGCCGCATGTCGCGCTCCAGCATCACGGCCTCGGCGGCATTGGGGATGCCGACCAGTCCCAGCCGTGCCGCAAACTCGCCCTCGTTCATGACGCCTTCGCCGACGAGGTTGGGGTCCTCGGTGTGGTGCACGATCAGCGCGTCGAAGTCGCGGGCGTAGGTGAGGGTGCGCCGCATCACCTGCGCGTTGGTGACGCTGCGGTCGCCGTCGGTAAAAGCGACAGCGCCGGCGGCCTTCAGCAAACCGATCTCGGTCATCTCCTCGCCGCGCATGCCCTTTGTAAGGGCCGCCATCGGATGGATATTGACGATCGCGGTGTCGCGGGCGCGGCGCAGGACGAAGTCCACCGTCGCCGAATTGTCGATGACAGGCGAGGTATCCGGCTGGCAGATGATGGTGGTGATGCCGCCGCTCGCCGCGGCCTGGCTCGCGGAGGCGAAGGTCTCGCGGTGGCTGGCGCCGGGCTCGCCGACGAAGGCGCGCATGTCGATCAGCCCGGGTGCGACGACCTTGCCGGCGCAATTGATGATGTCGGTGCCCTCGGGCACGCCGGCCGCACCAATGCCGCGCCTGGAGTCGCGAATGATGCCGTCGGCGATCAGGACGTCGCCGGGCCCGTCGAAATCCCTGGAGGGATCTATCAGGCGGGCGTTGGCGAGCAGGATCGGGCGACGGTCGGTCAGCATGATGTCACGCGTTCGGCAGGTTGCGGGCGAGCGCTTCGAGCACCGCCATCCGCACCGCCACTCCCATTTCCACCTGTTCGCGGATCAGCGATTGCGCGCCATCCGCCACGATCGAGTCGATTTCGACGCCGCGGTTCATCGGCCCCGGATGCATCACCAGCGCGTCGGGTTTTGCGTAAGCGAGCTTCTTCTGGTCGAGCCCGAAATAATGAAAATATTCGCCGGTCGACGGCACGAACGAGCCGTTCATGCGCTCGCGCTGCAGCCGCAGCATCATCACGATGTCGGCGCCGTTGAGGCCCTCGCGC
>JAYSPJ010000358.1:0-10192 GCA_043722155.1 Bradyrhizobium sp. | reverse complement strand
GTATCGACCAGCTTGCGCATCTCGTCGAAGGCATAATCGAGATAGTAGTTCGGCGAAGCTTCGTCGCGGCGGTCGACGGCGACGGCGGGATTGCGCCGGGCACCGAACACCTGGCCTTCGGTCATGAAGCCGGCATCGACGAGGTTGTCGAGCACCACGTTGGCGCGGGCGCGCGCGGCGGGCAGGTTGATGTGCGGCGCGTATTTGGTGGGCGCCTTGAACAGCCCGGCGAGCATGGCGGATTCCGCGAGATTGACGTCGCGCGCCGACTTGTTGAAGTAGAAATGCGCAGCACCATCGACGCCGAAGGTGCCGCCGCCCATATAGGCGCGGTCGAGATAGAGCTTCAGGATCTCGTTCTTGGTGAGACGGGTCTCCAGCCACACCGCAAGGAAGGCTTCCTTGACCTTGCGTTCGATGGTGCGCTCGTTGTTCAGGAACAGGTTCTTGGCGAGCTGCTGGGTGATCGACGATCCGCCCTGCCGCACGCCGCCGGCCTGCGCGTTGGTCACGAGCGCGCGCGCGGTGCCGGCAAGGTCGATGCCGAAATGGTCGTAGAAGCGGCGGTCCTCGGTGGCGAGTGTCGCCTTGATCAGATTGTCCGGAAAATCTTCCAGCGGTATCGAATCATTGTGCTTGATGCCGCGGTTGCCGATCGGGTTGCCGTAGCGGTCGAGAAACGACACCGCGAGATCGGATTTCTTCAGCCAGTCGTCGTCGGAGGTTTCGCGAAATGCCGGCACCGCCAGCGCCAGCATCAGCATCAGGCCGCCGAGCCCGATGGTCGCTGCCTCGGACAGAGGTTCGATGAAAACCCAGCGTTTCCAGCGGCCGACGTAGAAGCGGTCCATGAACGTGGAGAACCGCTCATAAAGCTCGCGTGCGCCCTTGCCGGAAGAGAACAGCGTCGAGTCGATGCGCGCATCGAAATCCAGCATCCAGTGCCGGATCTTCTTCTTCCAGTGTGGTGGTACGATCTGGCGCACTGGGACCCTTGGTCAGTTCGCAGCGCTCAAGGTGCCCGGCTGGGCACCGTCGAGACGTCATGCGGGAATGTTGCGGCAAACCCAAGGCGCTTTTACGCCATCGGGGACTCGTCCCCTATCTAACCGAGCGAGGGCCATAAACCAATGGTCTGGCTCACGATTTTGAACAGCAGAGCTAACGCCGCCGCGCGGCTTCGCACACTGCCGGACCTTCGCCCTTGCGCCATCGAGGTGGCAGCCCCCAGGGCCCGGTTCTGATTGAATCAGAACCGGGCCCTGGTCTCTTGTTTTGATGCGTCTTCTTCACGCGAACCGGTACCCATCTCGCTCGAAAACGCTATAGAGGGGCTCCAAGCCCATTACCGCCCAGTCAGGGAATCATGACCGCCCAGCCCAAGCCGCCCTCGGGTCAAGAGGGATTCTTTTGGAAAACCAAGACGTTGGAAGAGATGTCGAGCGTCGAATGGGAAAGCCTGTGTGACGGCTGCGCACGCTGCTGCCTGGAAAAACTCGAGGACGAGGATACCGGCAAGATCTACTTCACCCACGTGTCCTGCAAGCTGCTCGATGCCGGGCTGTGCGCCTGCAAGGACTATGCGAACCGCTCCGACCAGGTTCCGGACTGCGTCCGGCTGACGCCTGAAAACGTCCGCACCCTGAACTGGCTGCCGCCGAGCTGCGGCTACAAGCTGGTGGCCGAGGGCCGCGATCTCTATTGGTGGCATCCCCTGATTTCGGGCGATCCCAATACCGTGCACGAAGCCGGCGTCTCCGTGCGCGGTCGGGTACAGGGGACGGAGAACGAGATCGCGGACGCCGACATCGAGGACCACATCGTGCAATGGCCGGCGCTGTTGCCGAAGCGGGCCCGGCTGAAGAAGCGGCCACAAACCTAGCAGCGGCAGAGGGGCGGACCGGTCACGCGATTGCGATTGTCGCTTCGCGGGACGCACCCATGCGTGTAACCCGCTGCCGCAACTTGGATTTGCCGCCTACATTGCCGTCAAATCGAATCCGCGGCCTCCCGCCGCGCCCCCGATCATACACGGTTGCATGAACAAGTTCGAACGGCAGAGCCATCTACCGGCTGATGAGCCGATATTGCCCGAGACGACCGCCGGCGATCCCGAGCCATTGCCGGCGCAGGTCATCGAGCTCAGCGATGCGCCGCCGATCGCGCCGCAGGTGCCGCTGACGCAAAGCGAAGTCCGCACCATCCTGATGAGCCTGATGCTGACGATGTTTCTGGCCGCGTTCGACCAGACCATCGTCGCCACCGCGCTGCCGACCATCGGCCGCCAGTTCCAGGACGTCTCCAGCCTGTCCTGGGTGATATCAGCCTATCTGCTGGCAGCGACCGCGGTGGCACCGGTGTTCGGCACGCTCAGCGACATCTACGGTCGCCGCGCCATGATCATCGTATCCCTCAGCCTGTTCGTTGCGGGCTCGGTATTGTGCGCGCTGGCGCCGAACATGCCGGTGCTGATTCTGGCGCGTGGCCTGCAGGGGCTCGGCGGCGGCGGCATCATGCCGATCGTGCAGACCGTGATTTCCGACGTGGTCAGCCCGCGCGAACGCGGCCAGTATCAGGCCTATTTCAGCGGCGTATGGGTGGTTGGCGGCATCGGCGGGCCGATCCTCGGCGGCGTGTTCGCCGAGCACCTGCACTGGTCGATGATCTTCTGGATCAACGTGCCGCTCGCGCTGGGAGCGCTGGCGCTGCTGCTGCCGAAGATGGGCAAGATCCCGGTGTTTCACCGCAGGCGCAAGGTCGACTGGCTCGGCGGCGTGCTGCTGATGGCTTCCGCCGTCGTGATCATGCTGGTGCTGACCTGGGGCGGCAACCGCTATCTCTGGCTGTCACCCGTCATCATGGCGATGATCGGGTCATCCGTCGCGCTCGCGCTGGCGTTCGTGTGGCATGCCCGGAATGCCGACGAGCCTTTCCTGCCGCTGCCGCTGATGGGCGGAACGGTGGTGCCCTACGCGATGGCGGCCGGCGGCTGTGCGATGGGCGCGATGCTGGGGCTGACCGTGTATCTGCCGCTGTATTACGAAGTGGTCTATCATCTCAGCGCCAGCGAGGCCGGACTTGCGCTGATTCCGCTGGCGGCGGTCTCGACCATCGGTGCCGCGATCGCGGGCCGGACCATGGCCCGCGCCAGGCACTACAAGCGGGTGGCCATCATCGGGACGGCGTGTGCGGCGCTGGCTGGATGTGCGCTCACGCTCGCGACGATGCCGCTATGGGCCCTGCTGGCGCTGCTGTCGGCGTTCGCGCTGGGGCTCGGCACGGCATTTCCGGTCAGCGTGGTATCGATCCAGAATTCGGTGATGCGATCGCAGGTCGGCACCGCCACCGGCGCGATGAATTTCTTTCGTGCGCTGATGGCGTCATTCACGGTGGCGGCGTTCAGCGCGATCCTGCTGATGGCGCTCGGCGCCGACATTTCACTTGGCGGCTCTCTTGGCGGCGAGCATCGCGGTCCGGTGAATTCGATTGCCGCCGCCGACATGGTCGCGGCATTCCGTTACGTGTTCGGTGCCGCCACGGCGCTGCTCGCCGGCGCATTGCTGTGCATGATCCTGATGGAAGAAAGGCCGCTGGCCGGCCCGGCCGAGCCGGTGGAGATGGCGGAGTAGGGCGTGTCCCGCCGTGTTCCACCCGGGCTTCCGCAGCGGCTATCCATCGGGCGGAAATTCATCTAACAGCGGCCGCAGCAACCAGGCATTGAAATCGACAAGGAGCCCGCCATGAGCAAACCCACCGTTGAGCAGACCAAGATGGGCTCCGAGGGGATCGCCTTCTGCATCGCGCGGACCCTGATCGAACGCGATCCGTCGCTGAAGGCGCCGCTGCGCGCCAACCTGCGCAAGATGTGGGAGCTGCTGGAAGAGCGCGAAGATCACGCCGCCGCCGATATGGTGGACACCATGATCAAGGCGCTCAACGATCCCGCGTTTTTCAAGCCGTAGGTTTCAGCCGCCTGCGCGTTCCAGCCTTGTGTCGATTTCTTCCCGCAGCAAGGTGAAGTCGATCGGCTTGGTCAGTAAACCGCTGGCGCCGCCGGCGATCGCCTTGCGCCGGGTCTCGGGGTCGCCATAGGCCGTGATCATGATGACGGGAACGTCGGGCCGCAACTCCCGGACCCTGGGCAGCATTTTGAGGCCGGTCATGCCGGGCATGTTGATGTCGGAGAGGATCAGGATCAGCGACTGCTCGATGGTGCCGGCAATCCGCGCCAGCGCGGCGGCGGCGGAATTGGCGAAACCCATCACGAAACGCTGCGCGCGCAGGTCGCGCCGGAATTGCTGACGGAACAGCTCCTCGACGTCGGGTTCATCGTCAACCACAAGTACCAGAACGTTCACGTCCCACCTCGCTTCTTGTCATTCAGATTGCTGGTTCGCGACAGAATGATTCTGAATTCCGTGAACTGCCCGGGCGCGGTCTCGACATCGATCGTGCCACCATGTTGTTTCACGATGATGTCGTGGCTCATGGAAAGGCCAAGTCCGGTGCCTTCGCCGGCGGGTTTGGTGGTGAAAAATGGATTGAACATCTTGTCCTTCACCTCGGGCGGGATGCCGGTGCCGTTGTCGCGGATGCGGATCTCGACGCTGTCGCCAAGACTTCTCGTGGTTGCGCTGAGAACCGGCTCAAAACCCGAGCCGCCGTTCTCTGCCTTGCGCTTGGTCACGGCGTAGAATCCGTTCGAGATCAAATTGAGGAAAACGCGGGTGATCTCCTGCGGAAACAATTCGATGGCGCCGGCTCCCTCGTCGAAATCCCTTTGCAGGGTGACATTGAAGTCCGGCTTCTCGGCGCGCGCGCCGTGATAGGCGAGATTGAGGCTCTCGTCGAGCAGCGCATTGATGTCGGCGGGCCGGTGGTCGCCGGAGCCTTCGCGCGAATGCAGCAGCATGTTCTTGACGATGGAGTCGGCGCGCTTGCCATGCTGCACGACCTTTTCGAGATTGTCCTTCAGCAAGCCCGTCAGTTCGTCGATTTCTTCGCGGATCTTGTCGCTGAGGGTGACGGGTTTCAGCACGTCGTTCAATTCGTCGGTCAATTCTGCCGAAAGCGCCGCAAAATTATTGACGAAATTCAGCGGATTCTTGATCTCGTGGGCGATGCCGGCGGTGAGCTGGCCCAGCGACGCCAGTTTTTCGGTCTGCACCAGGCGGTCCTGCGCGGTGCGCAATTCGTCGAGCGAGGCCGCGAGTTCCTTGGTGCGCGCCTGCACCTCGTCGAACAGCCGCACATTCTCGATCGCGATCACGGCCTGGTCGGCAAAGCTGGTGACAAGTTCAATCTGGCGGTCCGTGAAGGGCCGGACCTGCTCTCGCGCCAGGATGAATACGCCGATCGGCGCGCCCTCGCGCAACAGCGGAATGCCCAGCATGGTGCGGTAATTGCCGAGGCGCTGGTATTCCGACGCCTTGTAGTTGGGGTCCGCAAGCACATCGGGGTTGTGAATGGCTTTGCCTTCCAGCGCTACGCGCGAGGTCGTGCTGCCGGGGCCCGCGGCAAACGGATGGGTGTTCGCATAGGCAATGAGTTCTTCAGAAAATCCGTAGTTCGACACCCAGTGAAACAATTCACCTGTCTTCTTGAAGACGCAGGCGCGGTCCGCATCGCACAGTCTCGCCGCCGACTCGACCAGCGTATCGAGCACGGTCTGCAGATCGAATGCCGAGCGGCTGATCACCTTGAGCACGTCGGCGGTGGCGGTCTGCTGGTGAAGGGATTCGCTCAAATCCTCGGTGCGCTGCTTGACTTCATTGAACAGTCGCACGTTTGCGATGGCAATGACGGCCTGGTCGGCGAAGGTCTGCAGCAACTGGACATGATGGTCGGCAAATGAGCCGGCCTCGACCCGGGTAACGCTGATGATGCCGATCGGGATGCCGTTGTTCATCAACGGGCAGAACAGCATGCTGCGGAAGCCCCGCATCCGCGCTATCTCCTTGATCTGCCTGTTGGGCATCTGTTCGATATCGGCGGTCTGGACCGGCTGACCGCTCTTCGCCAGTTCGAACTGCTCGAAACTGGCGAGAGGCACCGGGAATGACGACTGCAGCATTCTATCAGCGGCGGGCGTTGTTGGTGTGAAGGCGGCGAGGTGGGCAATATCATTCACAAAACGGAACACAGCGGTTGAAAAGCCGCCGAGTAACCGGTTCGCGCTCGCCGCAATGGCATCGAACACCGGCTGCACGTCCGATGGCGAACTGGCAATGACCTTCAGGATGTCGGCGGTGGCGGTCTGCCGCTCCAGCGCCTCCCTGGTCTCGTTGAACAGCCGCACATTCTCGATGGCGATCACGGCCTGGTCGGCAAAGGTCTGAAGCAGTTGGACGTGATGGTCAGCAAATCTACCAGGCTCTGTTCGCGTAACGCTGATCAAACCGATCGGCGTCCCATCGCGTAGCAGTGGGACGAGAAGCAAGCTGCGGAAGCCGCGCACCTGCGCCACTTCCAGCAAAGAGGGCTGTTCGGCCCATTCGACGTCAGTGTCGGTGATGGGGACGATCTCGCCGCGGCGGATCTGTTCGCCCCAGGGAAACGCAGACGGCGGTCTGGGGAACGACGCTTGCAGGACCGCATCGGCTGCCGGGCTGGTTCGCGTGAATGCCGCCAGATGCGTTGTATCGTTGACGAACCTATGAACCGCGGTCGACAAGCCGCCGATCAGCCGGTTGGCGCTGGTCGCAATAGCCTCGAATACTGGCTGCACATCGGATGGCGAACTGGCGATGACCTTGAGGATTTCCGCGGTCGCAGTCTGCCGCTCCAGCGCCTCTTTGGTTTCGTTGAACAGCCGGGCATTCTCGATCGCAATCGCCGCCTGATCGGCAAAGCTTTGCTGGAGTGCCAATTCCTCGTCGGTGAAAGGCGCGAGCTTGTCGCGGTACACGATCAGCGCGCCGATCGCCTTGCCCTCGCGCCGCAGCGGCGAGCCGGACATCGACCGGGTACCCGCGGCGCGCGCGTGCGGCAGGCCCGGCCAGTCTGATATCGCGGGGTCGACATTGTCGAGATCGGGAACGTGGATTTGCCGGTTTTCGGCAACGATGGTGCCCGGCATGTTCCGGCCGCCAATCCGCAGCTGCGCCTCCGGAACGCCCGCGCCGATTCGTTTTGAACTGTCGCCGACGCGTATGGTCCGCGCCCAGCCGTCGCCTTCCGCAATATGAATGGTAGTGCTGGGCGCTCCGAACAGGCGCATGGTGGTCTCGGCGATCTGGTGCAACGAACGCTCGGCATCGCCGGATGCGCTGGCGATCGTGCGCAGGATCTCGGCGCTGGCGCTCTGGCGATCCCGCGCGGCGCGCAATTCAGCCTGCAGCCGGGCGTTTTCCCGGCTGAGATCGGCCACCACGTCCTGAGGAAGCGCAGTCATTCACTCAAGTCCATTTCGCTCCTGCCTGGCCGGCGGGGCGATGCCATTCGCCCGTCAAACCGACCGGTATCTGACTATTCCATTCCGGGCGCATCTGGGCCAGCGCCATCTTTCCCGGCACCATCGCGCAGACAGGGATGGACACCAAAGGCATCGCTCCCTGCGTCGCCCAGCGATCGTGAGAAGCGCAGGCTCTGAACCAGCGCGGGGAACGGTCAGCTGGAATGTCTTACCCTAAGACATTGATATAACGTGAGTATTTCCATAACTCACTCTATATGAAAAATATATCAGCGCCGGCGGAACCTTTTGCCCCCGCGCGCGTATCGCTCAGCCCTGATAGCGCTCGGAAGGGCTCCGATGGCCGTGTCACGGCCGGACGAGTTCGATAGTCGCGATTCTGGTTGTCACGGCAGAAATAGCGTTCATGGCCGTGATACTGATCGTTGAAGACGATGGCTTTCTCCGCGACGACGCGGAGACGATGATTCAGGACCTGGGTCACGATATCCTCTCGGCCAGCGACGTGGACGAGGCGCTTTCGCTGCTGCGTTCTCCCCGGCGGATCGATGCGCTGTTTACCGATATCTACCTCAAGCGAGCCGTCCTCGGCGGCTATGAGATTGCCGATCAGGCGATCAAGCTCCGGTTGAATTTGCCGGTGCTTTATACGACCGGCACCACCATCGACGACAAGATGAAGACATTGTTCGTCGACGGTGCGCACTTCATTCAGAAGCCGTACACCCGACTTGAACTGCAAAACTCGGTTGAAGTGTTGCTCGCACCGGTAGCTTCGAGTCTGCGTAATTGATCCCCTGAGCGGGGCAAGCTCGAATTATCGGGAGAAACAGCTTGCCCCTTGCAGACGACGGGACGAGGACACGAATTGGCGTCCCCGAGCACACTGGAGATGCCGTGCCGAAACAGGCCGAGGACGTCCTTCTGAAGGCGGGGGCGCTGCAGAGCGCGATCTTCAACAGCGCCAATTTCTCGAGCATCGCCACCGACGCCAAGGGTGTCATTCAGATCTTCAACGTCGGCGCCGAGCGAATGCTCGGCTTCACGGCCGCGGAAGTGACGAACAAGATCACGCCGGCCGACATTTCCGATCCGGCCGAGTTGATCGCGCGCGCCAAGACGCTGAGCGCCGAGTTCGCGACCCCGATCACGCCCGGCTTCGAGGCGCTGGTGTTCAAGGCCTCGCGCGGCATCGAGGATATCTACGAGCTGACTTACATCCGCAAGGACGGCAGCCGGTTCGGAGCGGTGGTGTCGGTCACGGCGCTGCGCGACGCGCAGGAAGTCATCATCGGCTATCTGCTGATCGGGACCGACAACACAGCACGCCAGAAGGCGGAAGAGGCCCTGCTCAAGGCGGGGGCGCTGCAGAGCGCGATTTTCAACAGCGCCAACTTCTCCAGCATCGCCACCGACGCCAAGGGCGTCATTCAGATCTTCAACGTCGGCGCCGAGCGGATGCTTGGTTACACGGCTGCCGATGTCATGAACAAGATCACGCCGGCCGACATTTCCGATCCGCCGGAGCTGATCGCGCGCGCCACGGCGCTCAGCGCCGAGTTCGCGACCCCGATCACGCCGGGCTTCGAGGCGCTGGTGTTCAAGGCCTCGCGCGGCATCGAGGACATTTATGAACTGACTTACATCCGCAAGGATGGCAGCCGGTTTCCGGCGGTGGTATCGGTCACCGCGTTGCGCGACGCCCAGGGTACCATCATCGGCTATCTCCTGATCGGCACCGACAACAGCGCGCGCAAACAGGCGGAAGAGGCGTTGCACAAGGCGGGGGCCTTGCAGAGCGCGATCTTCAACAGCGCCAACTTCTCCAGTATCGCCACCGACGCCAAGGGCGTCATCCAGATCTTCAACGTCGGCGCCGAGCGGATGCTCGGCTACACCGCGGCCGAAGTGATGAACAAGATCACGCCGGCCGATATTTCCGATCCGCAGGAGTTGATAGCGCGCGCCAAGGCGCTGAGCGCCGAGTTCTCGACCCCGATCACGCCGGGCTTCGAGGCGCTGGTGTTCAAGGCCTCGCGCGGCATCGAGGATATCTACGAGCTGACCTACATCCGCAAGGACGGCAGCCGGTTCCCGGCGGTGGTGTCGGTCACCGCGCTGCGCGACGCGCAGGATGCCATCATCGGATATCTCTTGATCGGCACCGAACTCAAGGCGGGGGCGCTGCAAAGCGCGATCTTCAACAGCGCCAACTTCTCCAGCATCGCCACCGATGCCAAGGGCGTCATTCAGATCTTCAACGTCGGCGCCGAGCGGATGCTCGGCTACACCGCCGCCGAAGTCATGAACAAGGTCACGCCGGCCGACATTTCCGACCCGCAGGGATTGATCGCGCGCGGCAAGGCGCTGAGCGTCGAGTTCGCGACCCCGATCACGCCGGGCTTCGAGGCGCTGGTGTTCAAGGCCTCGCGCGGCATCGAGGACATCTACGAGCTGACCTACATCCGCAAGGATGGCAGCCGATTTCCGGCGGTAGTATCGGTCACCGCGCTGCGCGACGCGCAGGGTGCCATCATCGGCTATCTCTTGATTGGCACCGAGCTCAAGGCGGGGGCGCTGCAGAGCGCGATCTTCAACAGCGCCAACTTCTCCAGCATCGCCACTGACGCCAAGGGCGTCATTCAGATCTTCAACGTCGGCGCCGAGCGGATGCTGGGCTACACCGCCGCCGACGTCATGAACAAGATCACGCCGGCCGATATTTCCGATCCGCAGGAAGTGATCGCCCGCGCCACGGCGCTCAGCGTCGAGCTCGGC
>JAYSPJ010000357.1:0-5578 GCA_043722155.1 Bradyrhizobium sp. | reverse complement strand
GTCCACGGTCTGATCGGGGACCACCGAGCCCATCTTCTTCCACCGGATGTAAACCGGCACCCGGATCACGCCGTGGCTGTCATGGCCGGTGAGGTTGGCCGTCGTCAGGTAGGTCGCGATCCGCCTGGCTTCTTCGGGCGAGGATTCGGAGTGGGCGAAAACTTCGGCAACGAAGTTGATCAGGTTCTGAACTCGTATGGTGACCATGTGCGGATCTTCGCCCTGTCCTTGTATCGGCGCCGGCCGCATCGTCAGCGGCGACCCCTGCTCCCGCGCCGGTTTTCATGACCAGCTTGGCTGCCACTTTGAGCGAAAAATCGCGGGCGTGTCTATGGCTTCCACCGTCGTCGGGCCGCGATTGCGTTGATTTGTCCAGCCGCTATGCATCGTGCCGGTAGCATCATGCAAATTTGCGCTTACTGGTCCGCCTCCGCGCTCCCTTCTTCCGCCACTTCCATTCCAGCCAGGCTATGTTCCAGCACACCGAGCATGTCCTGCAGTTCGGCGAGCTTGCGGGCGCCGTAGCGTCTGGTAATGGCGGCATAGATAGCCTCCGACGACGGCGCGACCGCCTCGATCAGCTTCAGTCCTTTTGCTGAAATCGACACCACGGCACGGCGCAGATCGGCTTCCGCTACCCGGCGCTCGATCAGGTGCCGCGCTTCCAGGTCCCGCAAGATGCGGGAAAGGCTCGGACCGAGCAGAAAAGCGACCCGCGCCAGTTCGGTAACCTCGATGGTCTCGACCGCCGCCAGCGCGCGCAGGATGCGCCATTGCTGTTCGGTCAGTCCATGATGGCGCAGCGAGGGACGAAACTGCCGCATCACTGCCTCGCGGGCGCGCAGCAGCGACATCGGTAGCGAACGGGAGAAGTCCCGCATCGGCACCCGCCGCACCGGTGCACCTGCCGGACCTGAACCGGAACTGTTGGCCGACTGCTTCCGCGCCATGGTCGATCAGGTGCCTCGAGTTTGCGCTGCAGCAAGCCGCAATTCGGTTTGCCCGGAACCATTTAACATGTTAATCATTTGCCGGCATCCTCTTTTTCGACGGTCCCGCATGGCTCTCTCCACAGACGACATCCGCAGCGCCGCCGAGCGGCTGCATCAGGCGGAGCAGACCCGCAAGCAGATCCGGCAATTGTCGCTGGATCATCCCGGCATCACCATCGCGGACGCCTATGCGATCCAGAAGGCGTGGGTCGGGATCAAGGTCGGCGAGGGCCGCGTCGTCAAGGGCCACAAGATCGGACTGACTTCGAAGGCGATGCAGAGCGCGCTCAATATCGACGAGCCGGATTCCGGCGTCCTGCTCGACGACATGTTCTTCGCCGATGGCGGCCTCGTGCCCTCCGACCGCTTCATCGGCACGCGCGTGGAAGCCGAGCTGGCGTTCATCATGAAGCGGCGGCTTTCGGGGCCGGACTGCACCATGTTCGACGTGCTCAATGCGACGGACTTTGTCGTTCCCGCGCTGGAAATTCTGGACACCCGAATCGAAAGAGTCGACCCCGCGACAAAATCGACACGAAAAATCTTCGACACCATCGCCGACAACGCCGCCAATGCCGGAATCGTGCTCGGCGGCCGGCCGTTGCGCCCTGGGGATGCCGACCTGCGCTGGATCGGCGCGCTGTGCTACCGCAACGGCCAGCTGGAAGAGACCGGGCTCGCCGCCGGCGTGCTCAATCATCCCGCCACCAGCGTGGCCTGGCTCGCCAACAAGATCGCGCCGAACGGCCTCGCGCTCGAAGCGGGTCAGGTGGTGCTGGCCGGATCGTTCATTCGCCCGATCGAGACCCGCAAAGGCGACACGATTCAGGCCGATTATGGTCCCTATGGCACGGTGAGCTGCTACTTCGCTTGAAGCGATGCTCGAGGTGGTCTGCAGAATCGTTGGAGTAAACAAACCATGCCGCATTTCACCATCGAATATTCCGCCAATCTCGACGCGCGCGTCGAGATGGCCAAAATCGTCGAGGTGGTCCGCAAGGCCGCGGTGGAAACCGGAATCTTCCCGCTCGGCGGCATTCGCGTCCGCGCCGTCAGATGCGAACATTACGCCATCGCCGACGGCAACCCGCAATACGGCTTTCTCGCGATGGTGCTGCGGCTCGGCGAGGGCCGCGATCTCGCGGCGCGCAAGAAAGCCGGCGAGCATATTTTCCGCGTGCTGTCCGGCCATCTCGATCCGGTCTTTGCAGCGACGAAATTCGCGCTGTCGTTCGACATGCAGATCAACGACAAGGAAACCAGCTGGAAGCGCAACAACATCCACGACGCCCTGAAAGGGGAGACCATCCATGGATAAAGTCACCCCGAAAGATGTGTTCCAGGCCAATCGCGACCGCGCCGCGCCGCTGCTCGAGCAACTCCGGGCCGACGGCATCGGGCATATGATCGACGGCAAGGTGGTGGCGTCGATCTCGGGCGACAGTTTTGAAACCAGATCGCCCATCGATGGCACGGTGCTGGCGACGGTCGCCCGCGGCAATGCCGAAGATATCGATCGCGCCGCCACGGCGGCGGCGCTGGCCTTCAAGGCCTGGCGCGACATGCCGGCGACGATGCGGAAGAAATTGCTGCACCGCGTGGCCGACGCCATCGAAGACCGCGCCGACGATATCGCGGTGCTGGAATGCATCGACACCGGCCAGGCCCATCGCTTCATGGCCAAGGCGGCGATCAGGGCTGCCGAAAACTTCCGCTTCTTCGCCGATAAATGCGCCGAGGCGCGCGACGGCCTCAATACGCCTGGTGACGAGCACTGGAACATTTCGACGCGCGTGCCGATCGGCCCGGTCGGCGTCATCACGCCGTGGAATACGCCGTTCATGCTGTCGACCTGGAAGATCGCCCCTGCTCTCGCCGCCGGCTGCACGGTGGTGCATAAGCCCGCCGAATGGTCGCCTGTCACCGCCGACCTGCTGGCAAGGCTGGTGAAGCAGGCCGGCGTGCCCGATGGCGTACTCAACACCGTGCACGGCATCGGCGAGGAAGCCGGCAAGGCGCTGACCGAGCATCCCGCCATCAAGGCGATCGGTTTTGTGGGTGAAAGCTCTACGGGATCTGCGATCATGGCGCAGGGCGCACCGACGCTGAAACGCGTGCATTTCGAGCTCGGCGGCAAGAACCCCGTGATCGTGTTCGACGACGCCGACCTCGACCGCGCGCTCGATGCGGTCGTGTTCATGATCTACTCGCTGAACGGCGAGCGCTGCACCTCATCGAGCCGGCTCTTGATCCAGCAGGGCATCGCCGACCAATTCATCGAGAAGCTGACCGCGCGCGTGAAGGCGCTGAAGGTCGGGCATCCGCTCGATCCCTCGACCGAGATCGGGCCGCTGATCCACGAACGCCATCTGGCAAAGGTCTGCTCCTACTTCGACGTCGCCCGGAAGGACGGCGCGGTGATCGCCGTCGGCGGCAAGCCGCATGACGGCCCCGGCGGCGGGCATTATGTGCAGCCGACGCTGGTCATCGGCGCGCACGCCAAAATGCGGGTCGCTCAGGAGGAAGTGTTCGGCCCGTTCCTGACGGTGATCCCGTTCCGCGACGAGAACGAGGCCATCGAGATCGCCAATGGCGTGCGATACGGCCTGACCGGCTACGTCTGGACCGGCGACATGGGCCGCGCGCTGCGCGTCGCCGACGCGCTGGAGGCCGGCATGATCTGGCTCAATTCGGAAAACGTCCGCCATCTGCCGACCCCGTTCGGCGGCATGAAATCATCCGGCATCGGCCGCGACGGCGGCGACTATTCATTCGACTTCTACATGGAAACCAAGCACGTCTCGCTGGCGCGGGGCACCCACAGGATTCAGAAGCTGGGGATTTAAATCGGCCGTCATTCCGGGGCGCGTCGAAGACGCGAACCCGGAATCTCGAGATTCCGGGTCTGGTCCTTCGGACCATCCCGGAATGACGAACTCAACAAGGACCTCGCATGCCCGTTCCGCAACACGTCTTCGATCCGCCGTTCAACATCATCCGCTCGAGCCATGTCGTGCTCGACGTGACCGACCTCAACGCATCCCGCGAGTTTTACGAAAACACCGTAGGGCTGCATGTCGAGGACCACGACGACAAGGCGGTTTACCTGCGCGGCAGCGAGGAACACCAGCATCACTCGCTGGTGCTGCGCAAGGCGGCGACATCGGCCTGCAACCGGCTTGGGTTCAAGGTCGGCAACGAAGGCGATCTCGACAAGGCCGCGGCGTTTTTTTCCGGAGCCGGCGTGACTTACGCGTTCACCGAGCAGCCGTTCCAGGGCCGCACCCTGCACTTCACCGATCCCTTCGGCTTTCAGATCGAACTCTATGCCTCGATGGAAAAACGGCCGCATTTGTTGCGTCGCTACGACCTCTACAAGGGTTGCCATCCGCAGCGGATCGACCATTTCAACGTGTTTGCCGCCGAAGTTCAGGACACCGTCGATTTTTACGCGCGGCTCGGATTTCGCCTCACCGAATATGGCGAGGAAGATGGACCGAACGGCCGAATCGCGGCGGCGTGGATGCATCGCAAGGGCAACGTGCATGACTTCGCCATCACCAACGGCAAGGGCCCTCGCCTGCACCATTTTGCCTATTGGGTACCGACCGCGATGAACATCTTGCACCTCTGCGACGTGATGGCTTCCAGCGGATACCTGAAGAACATCGAGCGCGGCCCCGGCCGCCACGGCATTTCGAACGCCTTTTTCCTCTATGTCCGCGACCCCGACGGCCACCGCCTCGAGCTCTACACCAGCGACTACTTCACCGGGGATCACGACCATGAGCCGATGCGCTGGTCACTGAAGGATCCGCGGCGGCAAACGCTGTGGGGCGCGCCGGCGCCGCGGTCCTGGTTCGAGCAGGGCTCGCCCTTCGTCGGCCAGGCCGTGCGCGAGCCGCTGTTTGTCGCCGATGTCACCATTGCAGACTAGAGTTCGGAAACCTGATGATCTCACACCGCATCGCGACCTACTCCATCGACGGCTCGACCCGATATGGCGCCGTCGTCGACGGCGGCATCGTCGATCTTTCCGCCAGATTCGCCAGGGATTATCCGACGCTGCGCGAGGTCATCGCCGCGGGTGCCTTGACAAAACTGGCGGAGGAAGCCGCGCGCCGGTCGCCGGACCATGCGCTGGACGCCATCAGCTGGCTGCCGCCGATTCCGGCGCCGGAAAAGATCATCTGCATCGGCGTGAATTACCCGGACCGCAACGCGGAATATAAAGACGGCCAGGACGCGGCAAAGTATCCCAGCATGTTCATGCGCACGCCGCGCTCCTTCGTCGGTCACGAGACGCCGCTGGTGCGCCCGCGCGCCTCGGCGCAGCTCGATTACGAGGGCGAACTGGTTCTGATTGTCGGCAAGGCCGGAAGGCACATTCCGGAAAGTGCAGCGCTGGATCACATCGCCGCCGTCACGCTGTGCAATGAGGGCACCATCCGCGACTGGGTCCGGCATGCCAAATTCAATGTCACGCAGGGCAAGAATTTCGACTCGACCGGCAGCCTCGGCCCGTGGCTGGTCCCCTACACCTTGGAGTCGCAAATCGCCGATATCAGGCTGACGACGCGGGTCAA
>JAYSPJ010000356.1:0-5393 GCA_043722155.1 Bradyrhizobium sp. | reverse complement strand
GTCGAAGCCCGGCGAATTGTTCTACGGCACGCCCGGGCTCGGCAGCACCGCGCATGTCTCGACCGAATTGTTCAAGTCGATGACCGGCGTCGAGATGACGCACGTGCCCTACAAGGGCAGCGCGCCGGCGCTGACCGACCTGATCGCCGGCCGCGTGCAATTGACCATCGATAACCTGCCGGCCTCGCAGCCGTTCGCCGAAGCGGGCTCGATCCGCCCGCTCGCGGTCTCCAGCGCCAGGCGCTGGCCGGGATTGCCGGAGCTGCCGACCATCGCCGAGGCCGGCGTGCCCGGCTACGAGTCGGCTTCCTGGTTCACCATCGGCGCGCCGGCGAAGACGCCGAAGGAGATCATCCAGCGGATCAACGCCAGCGTCGATAAATTTCTCAAGACCGAGGATGGCATCGCGCGCTTGCGCAAGCTCGGCGCCGAGCCCGCCGGCGGAACGCCCGACGACATGCAGCGCTACGTGATGGCGGAAACCGAGAAATGGGGCAAAGTGGCAAAGTTCGCCGGCATCAAGCCGGAGTAGGTCTCAGCCGGAGTACCGGTCCTCATCCTGAGGAGCCGCGCACGCTTCGCGCGGCGTCTCGAAGGATGGAGGCAGGCGATGTGCCAGATGGTTCGAGACGCGCGCCCGGCAGCGCAAGCGCTGCACGGACGCGCTCCTCACCATGAGGCAGCGGGGGCGTGTGCTCGAGAAACAACGAGTCCTCGAGAGCACACCGATCAGCCGATCACTCGAACTTCATATCGAGGCATTTCGAGACGTCGGAGCCGAGGCCGGACGAGATGATGATGCAGCCGCGGACTTTCCGCGCGGTGTTGTCGCTGGCCCATATCGCGTAGCCGCCGGTGCCGAAGAACGAATTGGTGTTCGGCGGCTCGGTTTCGGTGGCGTCGAACGAGTAGTTGGAGTCGGTTTCGAAGATGCGGGGTTTCTTGGCGCAGCTGCCGTCGCTCTGCAGGTTGATCACTTCCTTGTTGTCCCGCGTCAGCGCCAGGCTGACCTGGCAGCGGAAATATTCCGAGGTCTTGGCGTTGAAAATATAGGCGTAGGACTTGCAGGTCGCGGTATTGAGCTTGCCCGGGCTGAGCCCCCGGCTGCAGGAAATCCGCTGGTTGTTGCTGAGCTTGAAATCATCGGCATGCGCCACGGGAACCAGTGTCACAAGTGACAGCGCGGCGCCCAGACAAATCTTCATCACGTGGTTCATCCGAATCATCCCTATGAGCTGTTTTGACAATCACCGGTTCTAAACTGAAACCGGAACATAGTCGCGAAGTCGGAAGCGGGAAATCACAAAGTCTCATGCAAAGCCTCTTGGCGACGCGGTGCGGCGAACAGGCATGTTGACGGGGGAATGGCGTTCGTGATTTGTTCAGGAAATCGAGATCGGCTTTTTCGGACCGGTCGCTGGGAGATTGCAGGATGACGAGAATTTCGACCAAGACCGTTTTGGTAGCAGCCGCGCTTGGTGTGGCGGCGGCGCTTGCCACGCCGTCCACATCCGCATTTGCACAAGCCGCGGCGCCGAGCCCCTGGGAGCTGAAGCCGGACATGGGCTATGGCTACGGCAAGGACGGCAAGACGTTTTCCTACAAGATGGGCACCAACAATGCAGGCCAGTTGCTGAAGGGCGCCAAGAAAGTGCCGAAGGGCACGCTGTTCTTCATCGGCGAGAACGGCCAGCTCTATATGCGGACCGGCCCCTATCTCGAGGGCGACGGCAAGTTCATGTTCGGGCCGGGTTGAGGAATAGAGAGCCCACAATGTTACCTTCCCTGGAGGGGCCCTTCCAGGGGAGGGTAAGAAATTAAAGCGCCGCCGCGAGTTCTTTCGCGCCCGGCAGGCTGCTGTTGGCGTCCATCCTGTTGTCGGTGATCGCCAGCAGCTTTGCCACGGTGTTGTGGCGGATCGCCACCGGATTGCGCTCATAGCCGCCGCGCTGGAAGAAATTCGCGGTCGGCACCTGTTCGCGCAGCGCCTGCGGCATCGTCACCATGTCGAGCCCGGTAGAGTCGCCGGTGAGGTTCATCATCTCGAGTTCGGCGGCGCTGAGCGGTTTCGTGTAGCCCTTGGCGCGCGCGAACAGCACCGATGTCAGCAGCTTGTGGGTCTGCAGCAGCGGGCCGACGTCGACGTCCAGCACCATGGCATGGACGCCCCAGCCCGGCGGCGTATTGGCGAGCTTCTCGTGCTCCGACCATTGCACCGGCACCGAGCGCGTAAACGTCACCATCCGCTTCAGTACCGCCAGTTTGTGATCCATCGCCTTGCGCGCCGTCCCTGACAGCCGCGCGGCTTTTTCCGCCAGGGCCTTGACGATTTCATGGCCCTGTTCGGCGAGCAGCGAGACGCTGTTGGTGGTGAGCAACTGGTTGTAGCCGACCGCGGTGGAGATCGCCCGCGAGCCCGGGCGCGAGGCGCTCAATCCGGATTGCATGTCGTGTTTGCCGTTGCCGCCGGTCTCGAACGAATAGACCCGGACGATCTGCTCGCGCGTCAGCCCGGAATCCAGTGCGACGCGGGCATAGGCGCGTTTGAATTCGACCTCGCTGGCGGGCCGCTGCGGCGTAAACTGGAAATGCGCCGCGGCGGCCTTCAGGAAATCGGCGACCACCGGCAGCGGCTTGCGCTCACGGGGCGTGTCCACGGCCTCCGGATCCACCGGCCGCTTCGGCCCGGCGTAAAGCGGCGGCTGGGTCAGGACATAGTCATCGAGCGTGATGGGCTGTCGCTCGCGCCGCTTGGCGTTGCGGCCGCGCCGTTTTTCGGCGATCGAGGCCCAATAGGGTTCGGCTTCCTGTTCAAAGACCGCCCGCGCCGCCTGATACTCTTTCAGCTTGCGGCGATATTCCGCGATCGCCTGCGGCGACGCCGCCTGCGCCATCGCCTCCGTTGTGACCGGCGGCAGCACGGCAGCGCCCATCGCTCCCGCCTGCGGCGCGATCAGCAGCAGCGCGAGTACGGGGAACCCAAGGCAAAAACGAATCGCAGGCGTGCGCATTCGACCTGTTTAGCAAGAAGGCCGTCGAAGTCAGCCCCGAAACGGCGCGTCCGCCTGCCTCACTCCTGCTCGACGCCGCTGGCCTTGACGAGGCCGGCCCATTTCTTTTCGTCCTTGTCGATCAAGGCGGCATAGTCTTCCGGCGTGCCCGGGGTGATCTCGGTACCGTCCAGCCCCAATTGCTTCTTGACCTCGTCGGAGGCCAACGCGTCGCGCAGGGCCTTGTTGAGCTTGTCGATGACCGGCCGCGGCGTGCCGGCGGGCGCTGCCAGGCCGTAATACAGCGAGGCGTCGAATCCCGGCAGGCTGGATTCGGCGATCGTGGGCACATCGGGCAGCAGGCTCGAGCGCGTCGTGCTGGTCACCGCGAGCGCCCGCAGCTTTCCCGCCGCAACATTGCTGTGCGAGGCGGGGATCGGCGCGAACGCCATCGGGATGTGGCCGCCCAACAGATCGGTCAGCGCGGGGCCGGTGCCTTTGTAGGGGATATGCACCAGCGTGATGCCGGCGGCCCGCGCGAAATATTCGCCGGTGATGTGGCTGGCGGTGCCCGCACCGGCCGAGCCGAAATTGACCTTGCCGGGATTGGCCTTGGCATAGGCAATCAACTCGGCGACGGTTTTTGCCGGAAACGCGGGATTTACCACCAGCGAATTCGGCGCGTTGCCGATCATGCCGATCGGCGCGAAGTCCTTGCGCGGATCGTAACCGACATTCTTGTAGAGCGACGGACCGATCGCGAGCGTGCCGGTATAGCCGAGCAGCAGCGTGTAACCGTCGGGTTCGCTTTTCGCCACCGCCTTGGTGCCGATCGTGCCGCCGGCGCCGGGGCGATTGTCGATCACGATTTTTTCGCCGAGCAGCTCGCTCATCTTGTCGGCAACGCCGCGGCCGACGATCGTGGTCGAGCCGCCGGGTGCGAACGGAATCACCAGCGTGATGGTCCGGTTCGGGAAGGTTTGCGCCTGTGCGCGAGCCGATAGGCCGGGCAGGCTGACTGCGACGGCCGCGGCGCAAAGTAAAATGCTGCTGATACGCATGCGAAGGAACCTCCCGGGAGCCGTTTCTTGTTGGCCGCATCGTCGCGCAAAGGGCGGAGGTTCGCAACCCGACTTTCCGACGCACTCGTCATTGCGAGCCAACGGGTCGCGTGAACGCGCGCCCGACGACAGGCTCCGTGAAGCAATCCATTCTTCCTTGTTGCGGCCCGATGGATTGCTTCGTCGCAAGCGCTCCTCGCGATGACGGCCTCGCCGTCACTTCCAGGCGAATACCGGCTGTTCCAGCTCGGCGACGCGGGTATCGCGGCCGGCGACCACTTCGCGGAACTGGTAGATCAAGGCCGCGGTCGGCGCGTGGATGAATTGCCCGGCATGACGAAAGCGGATCACGCGCCGGGTGCTTTCCGGAATCGTGGTAAAGGAGAAGGCGTCGGCATCCTCGATGTTTTCGAGCGCGATGCGATGCACCGAGGCGACCTCCTCGGGGTTCGGCGACAGCGCAGCGCCAGTGCCCGCCCACAGCACCACCGGCGTGATCAGGTAGCCGGACCGGGTCGGATAATCGTCGAGCAGACCGAGCACGTCGCCCGCGCCGAGCTCGAGGCCGAGCTCCTCGTGCAGCTCGCGCAGCGCGGCCACCGCCGGCGTCTCGCCCTCGTCGCAGCGTCCGCCCGGCAGCGCCCATTGATTGCTGTGGGCGCGCAGGCCCGAGGCGCGCAGGGTCAACAGCACCGCGGTGCCGCCGGGCGCGTCGGCTTCGGTGAGCGCGATCGCGACGGCGGCCCGCTTCAGCGGGGGTGCCGGTTCGCTCGAAGGCAGTCGCGCGAACGCCGCGCAGCGCACCGCGATATTCCGCCTTGTGGCATGGTCGAACGGCCTGGTCATTCTGCTTGACTACAACACATGCGCGTCTGATGAAATGACGCAACAACATCAATGCCCGCAAAGATCGGACAGAACCACATGACTGACAAAGCCGCCGCAAAACTCAAATCGGACGGCTGGACCATGGTCGAAACCGCAGGCTTTCTGCATTTGATCGGGCCGCTGTGGCAGCGCCTGGTCGATGGGACGCATGAATACGCGCTGGTCGCGCAGGACAAGCACCACAACCGCCGCGGCCTGGTGCAGGGCGGGGTGCTGATGACATTCGCCGACCGCACTTGCGGCATGACGGCCCGCTACGTCTCGGGCAAGCCGACGCTGGCCACGGTGCAGCTCGACACCCACTTCGTCGAGGCCGGCAAGATCGGCGAGACCCTGATCTCGAGGCCGCACGTGGTACGCGCGACCCGCAGCCTGATCTTCATCACCACCGAAGTGACCGTCGACAAACGCTGTATCGCCATGGCCAGCGGCGTGTTTAAGATATTGAAGAACG
>JAYSPJ010000355.1:0-7061 GCA_043722155.1 Bradyrhizobium sp. | reverse complement strand
AACCTCATGCTGAGGAGCGAGCAGCGCGAGCGTCTCGAAGGATGGGCAGCAATACCGACTTGTGATCCCGGGTACTAAGGCGCCGGAATCGCCAGCAGGCTGGAAATGCTGCTCCCGCGGATGTCGTAGACGCGGGCAAACACCACGTCGTCGCGCTTGATTTCCACCATGACCGGGGCGGTCAGGCCCTTGCAGTAGAATTCGCCGAGCGTCATCGCGAAGTCGGCGGCATGGGAGTCCCAGCCGATGGTGAAGTCGGGACCAAGCGCGACCTGTGCGGGGCGTTGCGGACCGCATACCGCGACCTTCCATTTGCGATTGCGGGGCGGGACTTCCTGCCGTTCGACCAGTTCCTCACGCAAGCCGTCGGAAGCCTGCTTCAGTGCGAGGCCCCAGTAGTCCAGCATGAACAGGCTGTCGGCTGATCGAACCGTGCCGGCGATATGATTGAAGTGGGTGTATTGGTAGGGATGCAGTCGGATCATTTCGCCGAGCGGCAGCAGCAGGCCGAAGGTGAAAATGGCCAAGGCGGCGGGCTGCCATCTGCGCTGGTGGTGCTTGAGCCAGTCCATTCCCCACGCGAAGGCTCCGCCGGCCAGCACCGCCATCGGCGGAATGACAAAAATGAAGTGACGGATGCCGTTGTAAAGCGCCGGGCGCTTCACCATCGCCACCACCAGCGGCAACGTCGCCGCAAGCGTCAGCATCAGGAGGATGGTCTTGCGGCGGGCCGGCACATCGGCGCGCGACAGCGACAGGAAGGTGCCGACGACGGCGGCGACGCAAAGACCCAGCAGCACTTCGGGAAGCTGCAGCGCGAACAGCGTCGGCAGATACGACCACGGCATGTCCGGCACCGACACCAGCGCGCCGTCGAACATTTCCTTCCATGGCTTCTCGAAGAAATGCGAAAAATAGGTCAGGGCCCGGAAAGGATTGCCAGGCTCCATGATCGACCACGGCCAGATCAGCCCCATGACGAGATAGCCGAAGACCATGCCGGGCAGCAGCACGTAGACGACATGGGCGAAGCGGCGAACCGATTCACGCACGCCGTGCGTGTGAAGGTCCTCAAGCAACAGCGGCGCAAAACCGACCACGGCGTAGATCAGGGCCAGCCCGCCCAGAATGCGCGAACCGATCGACAGGCCGGCGCCAAGACCGACGATCAGGATGGTGCGCGGCGAGGGCTTTGGATATTCCTGAGCCAGACGGACAAGGCCGAGCATCAGGATCACCATCGAAACCGCGAATGGCGCGTCCTTCGGGTTCATGAACATGTGCCCGTAGAAAGTGGGGCACAACGCCAGCAGAAGCAGCGTTGCCAGTCCGCCCAGCGGACCGCCGACACGGCGGCCCAGCCACCACGTCACGCCAAGACCGATCAGGCCGACGACGGCGCCGAGCAGGCGGCGGGTTTCGAACAGCTCCAGCGGGATGATCTTGTGCAGCAATGCGGCCGCCATGTCGAAGCCGCCGCCATACATGTAGAGATTGGCGAACGACAGCGCGGCGGTGTCCTTGAAGCCGGACCCGTACATGCGCAGCAGGAGATCGGCATATTCGGCGTGGGTGTAGTCGTCCCAGCCCAGGCCGTAATCACGAAATGTCAGGCTCGCGATCAATCCGATCGCCGCCAGCACCGTGATGGCGAGGTCGTCGCAAGTCCGTTCCACCGATCGCCGAGAGGGCGTGTCGATGGCCGAAGCAGTGATGGATGACATGGCTATTGGTAACCCGGTGTCCCCTTGTGGCCCAGCTTTTTGGCGCTTTGAGCCTCTGTTCCCCGGCATCCATATAGCGCAGTTCCCTTTCCAAGTAATTGGCAATTGTGGCGTAATTTCCCTGATGCAATGCAGCAATCGTCAGGAGTTCAAGAAATGTCGCGGGCTCCGTAGTCTTGCGGGCAAGTTTGGAGCACCGGATCGCATCCCTGACCGAAGTCGTTCGATTTTCGCGAGAACCGATCCACAATTGCCGGTTGGCGGTGCGCACAATATGACGGTATCGTGGCGATGGCGGCTGGCGCGTATTTCGGGCGCGGCCAAGGGGTGCATTCGATGATGGTCGTGTTGTTGGTCGCCGGGATTGGCTTTGTTTTGGCCGGTCTGGTGGCGATCGGGTTCGGAATTCCGATCAAGGAATTCGGTTTCGGCAATACCTTGATCCTCGCCGGTACCATTGCCGCGTGCACCGGGATGCTGCTGCTCGGCCTTTGGACGGCCGTCAAAGAGCTGAAGAATATTGCGCGGCGGCTTGGGCCGGGAGCGGCGACGGAATCCCACGCGGAAAACCTGTCACAACCCGTGCCGGCAGGCGCCACGCCCCGCAATCAGACTGCGGAAAATGGCGTTTTCTTCAGCGGCGACCAGCCCGGATCGGGGAACGCCGGCCATGCGGAACCGGCGCCGCCATGGCATGGGGAGGCCGCGCCGCGTGATCGCGGGCAGGACGAAAGCCCGCTTGCACCCGGCGCCGCCGAACCCGCGGCGGCCGTCAAGCCGCGGCGCAACCTGTTGTTCTCGTCGTCATCCCGCAAGGAGCGCGAGCGCGCCCAGGCGCGAACCACCGATCCATCCATGACCGATCCTCCTCTCGAACCGGCGGCCCCTCCGCCGGCCCCCGAATCAGTCGAAGCGCCGCCGGCTTCGTTCGACGACGCCTGGCCGAAGCCGGAACGCTCGCGGACCGACGTTCCGCCGCCGCGTCGCGCCGGCCGCACGCCGTCGACCTTTGCCGAAGCGGGGCCCGCCGCGGCCGGCGCCGATCGTTACCCGCCGGCGGCAAAAGAGGACCAGGCGCAGGTCACGGTTCTCAAATCCGGCGTCGTCGATGGCATGGCCTATTCGCTGTATTCCGATGGCTCGATCGAGGCCCAGATGCCCGAGGGCATGATGCGGTTCGCGTCGATCGATGAGTTGCGCTCGCATCTCGACCACCGTCCCTGAGCGCGCCTGTACTTCCGATCGAAAAAATAAAGCGCTGCCGTTCTTGTCACGCCAGCAGTAATCCGCTCATATTCGACAAGCAGTGCAAGATTCCGAACGGCGTATTAGCGCTGCGGGATACTGTTTCGATCCTGCAAGATCCCGTTCGATTGCGATCTCTGGAAGGTTCAGCCATGACCGACGGCGCCGGAAAAAGTTTCATCGAGCTGACGGCTGAAATCGTGTCAGCCTATCTCAGCCATAATCCGACGCCGGCCTCCGAAATCCCGGCCTTGATCAGCCAGATTCACGCAGCGCTGCAGCGGGTTTCGACCGGCCGGATTGAAACGCCGCTGGAACCTGCCAAACCCGCGGTTTCCGTCAAGAAATCGATGACGCCCGACTATCTGATCTGTCTCGAGGACGGCAAGCGCTTCAAATCGCTGAAGCGGCATCTGCGCACCCAGTACAACATGACGCCGGAACAATACCGGGACAAATGGGGCCTTCCGGCCGACTATCCGATGGTGGCGCCGAATTACGCGGTGGCGCGTTCGGCGCTCGCCAAAAAGATGGGGCTCGGCCAGCAGCGCCAGCGGCGAAAGTAACGCCGGGTTCAGGAGGCGGTCGCCAGCGCCTCGCGGGCGTCGGAGCGAATGCGCTCGACCATGGAACGCAGGCCGTTGGAGCGCTGCGGCGTTAGGTGCTCGCGAAATCCGAACTCGTCGAATACCGCCAGCGCATCGGTTGCAAGGACTTGCTGCGGGGTGCGGCCGGAATACAGCGTCAGCAGGATCGCGACCAGTCCGCGCACGATGTGCGCATCGCTGTCGCCGAGATATTTCAACAGCGGTTCGCCGCCGCTGCGGTCGACCTGTTTCGAGAGCCAGACCTGGCTGGCGCAGCCCTGCACCTTGTTGGCGGCGGAATGCTCGGCTTCCGGCATTGGAGCCAGCGTGCGGCCGAGTTCGATGACGTACCGGTAGCGGTCGTCCCAATCGTCCAGCAGCGCAAAATTATCCCTGATTTCGTCGATCGTCATCGTGTCCCGCGTTCAATCCCAGCGTCTTATATAGGATTGCGGGCGGCCGAAAGCGATACTGTCGCACAAAATGGCGAAGGTCCCGGACCTGGCGCGCTCAGGGCAGGCCACGCCACTCCGCCGCCATATCCTCCGGCGTCAGCGTGTCGCTCGGCGCTGCCGCCGCCGGCGAAGCCTCTGCATCGTCGGCACCGCCGATCGAGCCGGTATGGTCGGGCGATTTCTTGTCGGTGATGATGTGATAAAGCTTGCGCGCGCCCTCCTGGGCACGCTGGCCGATCGCGGTCGCGGCCTGGCCGCCCACTTCACATGCGGCCGGCTGGCGCTTGCAGAACTGGCTCATGTCCGACACCGCCGCGGTCGCAGCCGACACGGCTTCCGACGCGCCGATCTGCGGCAGCTTGTCCGCCTCCGGCGTCTTCTCTCTAGGCAGCAGCACGAGCACCAGCCCGAGCCAGAACGTCATGCGGAGCAGAAAAAACATCTCGCGATCCCGGTCGTCTCTCTTGTTCCCCGTTGCGATACTCGCAACCGTTGCGGTTGGACGCGCAATCAGTCCCCTGACTAACAGCCGACGATAAATCGCAAGTGTCTGCATTGAGCTCAAAACGTCGAAAATTCGCGAAAAATCCCACTGATTTGATTCGGTGTAAATTTTCCATTGATGGCTGACTTCCCGCCATGTGCCGGCCACATCCACCCTTTCGAAACCATACCCGGCCGGTTCCGGAAACCCGGCGTTCACCATCTGCATCGAATGAGCCGCCGCAATGTCGGCGAAACCCCACGAAGGCACGGTCTTCGGCCGCGGCCTCGCGCGCCTTAGCGTTCGCTTAATTCCGCTCTGACAGGTTGAGGCAACGATAAAGGGGGCGTTCCGGCGCGTCAGCAAGAGAACCTGCAAGACGAACAAGCCGAAGCGCGAGAGCCGTGACAGTTTTGAATATCATCCGCGATTGCCTCGACGCGTTGCTGCATCCGTCTGCGCGATACGATGCGCTGACGCGCGCGCGGCACCGCGCGTTCATGGCGCCGCGGCTGCTCGGAAGCCTGGCGGCTTTTGCGGCATTTCCGGTCTATCTGGCGATGCGCGGCGCCCCCACGGCGCTGGAGGTCGCGGCATTCGCCTGGCTGATCGCGCCGATCCTGCTGTCCTGGTTTCTGTCGCGTACCGGCCGCTACGAGGGCGCGCATGTGCTGTCGTCGCTGGCGCTGACCGGCCTCGTCATGACGGTGGCGATGACCACCGGCGGCATCGAATCCTTCGCCGCAATCTGGCTGGTCGTAGTTCCGCTGGAAGCGGCGCTCTCGGCATCGCGCCGCGTGGTGGCGTTCGCGTCCGCGCTGGCGCTGGCGTGCACCGCGCTGCTGATCGCGTTCGGGCATTTCGACCTGTTGCCGCCGCCGGATGCCAACGCGATCTCGCGCGGCGTCTTCATGGCATTCGGCGTGGCATCGGCGACGCTCTATGCGGCCGGGCTCGCCTTCGGCGCCGAGTCGCTGGCGCGCACCAGCGTCGCGCTGCTCTATGTCGAGGAGGATCGCTACCGCCTGCTGGCGCGCAACATGAGCGACGTGATTTCGCGGCATCGCCGCAACGGCGCCGTGCAGTTCATTTCGCCTGCGGTGGAGACTATGCTGGGGACGCCGGTGTCGCGGCTGCTTGGGCATGGCCTGTTCGACCGTGTCCACGTCGCCGACCGTCCGGCCTATCTCACCGCACTTTCGGATGCGGCGCGCGGCGGCGAGGCGCGCAGCGTCGAATTTCGTCTGAGGCGGGAGGCGCCGCGCGGCGGCGCGCGGGGCCAGAACGGTCAGGTCGACTTCATCTGGGTCGAAATGCGATGCCGGCCGCTCGAACAGGCCTCGGACGTGGCGGTCTCGTCCGAAGCCGAGGTCGTCGCCGTGATGCGCGACGTCACCGACCGCAAAATCCAGGAGCAGGCGCTCGATCTGGCGCGCACCGCCGCCGAGCAGGCGGATGCGTCGAAAACCCGCTTCCTCGCCACCATGAGCCACGAACTGCGCACGCCGCTCAACGCCATCATCGGATTTTCCGAGATGATCGTCCAGGAAGACGTGCTGATGATCGATGCCGCGCGCCGCAAGGAATATGCCCAGCTGATCAACGATTCCGGCCAGCATCTGTTGTCGGTCGTCAACGGCATTCTCGACATGTCCAAGATGGAATCGGGCAACTTCGAGATTTCGCCGGAGCCGTTCGCGCCGCGCGCCGCGCTGATGAACTGCTGCAATCTGCTGGCCCTGAAGGCGCGGGAAAACGCCATCGATCTCGTCACCCGCGCGCCGGAGGATCTGCCCGTGATGACCGGAGATCCCCGCGCGTTCAAGCAGATCGTGCTGAATCTGGTCGCCAATGCCATCAAGTTCAGCGAGCGCGGCGGCTCCGTCACGGTGTCGGCTGCCGTCGAGGGATCGCGGCTGGTGCTGCGCGTCGCCGACACCGGCGTCGGCATCTCGGCCGACGACCTGAAGCGGATCGGCGATCCCTTCTTCCAGGCCGGCAAGACCTATCAGCGGCGGCACGAAGGCACCGGCCTCGGGCTGTCGATCGTGAAAAGCCTGGTCGGGTTGCATGCCGGCGAGATGACCGTTCAGAGCAAGCTCGACGAAGGCACCACCGTGACCGTCGCATTGCCGCTGGCTTTCACGCCAAAGGCCGAGCAGCCCCCGAGCAATATCGCAACGCTCACGCCAGCGGTGCGATCCGCAACCCCAGAGCAATCCCTTCAGGTGAAGAAAAGTGCCTAGAAATACCGATAACGAAGACATGCCGCGCCGCCGCCGCGGCGCGAGGGCGGCTGCCGTGGAAGCGGAGGCGGAGCGGGGCCTTGCGATGCGCATCCTGCTGCACAGCCCGAAAGACATGGTGGCAGGCTTGCTGGCGTTTGCCGCGGTCAGCGCCATCATCGCCAACGCGCTGTTTCTGCAGGCCGGACGCCATCCGTCGCCGATGTTCGGCACGGTGGTCGCGATGCCGGCCGCGGCCTTGGCGCCCGCCAGTCCGTTGCCGCGTCCGCGCCCGGTCGAAGCCGCGCGTGCGGCCGATCCCTCGCCATCCGAACCAAGGG
>JAYSPJ010000354.1:0-6226 GCA_043722155.1 Bradyrhizobium sp. | reverse complement strand
GCGGTCTTCATCGGCGAGGCCGGAAACAGCGCCAGCGCATCGACCGCCATCGCGCCGTAATGCTGGGCGCGGTTGATGGTGTCCTCCAGCGCGCGGTGTTTCGTCATCAGCCCGATGGCGTGATCGAGATCGGCATCGGCAATCTCGCCGCGCTCCAGCGCCTTGATCCAGAACGCGCGCTCGCTGTCGTTGCCGCGGCGGAACGCCAGCACCACCGGCAGCGTGATCTTGCCCTCGCGGAAATCGTCGCCGATGTTCTTGCCGAGTTTTGCAGCCTTGCCGCCATAGTCGAGCACATCGTCCACCAGCTGGAATGCAATGCCCAAATTCATGCCGACCGAGCGGCAGGCGGTCTGTTCGGCCTTCGGACGGTTGGCGATCACGGGGCCGACCTCGCAGGCCGCGGCGAACAGCTCGGCGGTCTTGCCGCGGATCACCGCGAGATATTCGTCTTCCGTGGTGGCGGTGTTCTTCGCCGCCGCCAGCTGCATCACTTCGCCTTCGGCGATGGTGGCCGCGGCCGATGACAGAATGTCGAGCGCGCGCAGCGAACCGACCTCGACCATCATCCGGAAAGCCTGGCCGAGCAGGAAGTCGCCGACCAGGACGCTGGCTTCATTGCCCCACAGCATGCGCGCGGACAATTTGCCGCGCCTGAGTTCGCTTTCGTCGACCACGTCGTCATGCAGCAGCGTGGCGGTATGCATGAACTCGACCGCGGCCGCGAGCTTGATGTGGCCGTCGCCGGAATAGCCGGTGAGGTTGGCCATCGCCAGCGTCAGCATCGGGCGCAGCCGTTTTCCGCCCGAGGAAATCAGGTGGTTGGCGACCTCGGGAATCATGGTCACTTCCGAGCCGGTCCGCGACAGGATCGTCGCGTTGACGCGCTCCATGTCGGCGGCGACGAGCCCGACCAGCTCATCTATCGAAGCGTTCGATGGGCTCTCGAAGGGTACAATAACCGCCACGCTGGTCTCCACATTTGCCCAATTCGGACTACCTTTGAGCTATAACAATAGAAAGTGCGGGGTAATGCGGCAAGGGCAGGTAGCGGTTGACACGCGCCCGGGCGCCCCGCACCGGATCGGCAAAGGAGCGCCAAAGTTGCGGGAACTGGTTCGGACCAACGATATCGTGCTGGTTTCGGCGGTCGGCGCGCTGCTCGATGGCGCCCATATTCACCACCTGGTGCTGGACCAGAACATGAGCATCATCGAAGGCTCCCTCGGAATCCTGCCGCGCCGCATTCTGGTCCATGAGGACGATCACCGCGAGGCGCGGCAGATCCTCAGCGATGCCGGGCTCGCCCACGAACTGCGGGCCGATGACTGATCCCGTCTCCGAAATCACCGAGGATGCATTTCTCGGCGGACAGTTGCGTCTGCGTCAGCCGAGATCGGGCCACCGCGCCGGCCACGATGCCATGCTGCTGGCCGCGGCGACGCCGGCCTGTTCAGGCGATCGCGTGGTCGATTTTGGCGCCGGCGTCGGCGCCGCGGGGCTGGCGGTCGCCAGACGCGTCGCCGGAATTGAGCTCGTTCTGGTCGAGATCGATGCTGATCTCGCCGGACTGGCGCGCGACAATGCCGCCGCCAATGCGATCGCGGCCGATACCATCGTGCTGGATGTAGCCTCCGCCGCCGACGCGTTTGCCGCCGTTGGCCTCACCCCCGACAGCGTCGACGTCGTCCTGATGAATCCGCCGTTCAACGATGCCGCGCGGCACCGCGCCTCGCCCCATAAAGCCCGCGAGATCGCTCATGTGGCGAGGGCTGCGACGCTGCAGATCTGGATGCACGCCGCGCGACGAATTCTGAAGTCCGGCGGCGTCCTCAGTCTGATCTGGCGCGCTGACGGCCTCGCCGAGGTGCTGACGGCGCTGGATCGCGGCTTTGGCAGCTTGGAAATTCTGCCTGTCCATGGCGGCGCCAACACGCCCGCGATCCGCGTGCTGATTCGCGCCATCAAGGGAGGCAAGGCGCCGACCCGGATCTATGCCGGGCTGATGCTCAATGATGAGTCAGGGGTGCCCAATAAACGGGTGCAGGACATTCTGGCGGGGAAGGGGGTATTGCCGCTGGCAATACCCTGATACTGCGGCCTGATCGCTCGGGCCTTCGGGCGGATCGACTACTGCGGAAGCGTTTCCGACCGCTGATCTGGCACGGAAGTGAAGTGAATCGCGGTCAAAAGTGCGCCAATCAGCATCACCAGTAGATAGATTTTCATGTCTTTCTCCGCTGCGCCGTTGCAGCCTGCTAACCGCTACAAAGCAAGACGCGTTCCAGCTCATCCAATGACATCGGCGTGATAAAATATGGTTAATATCGAGGTAAGTGCATGACGGAACCAACCGACAAGCGCGGCGGCATCGCCGGCGTGATCGACCGGCTGATGGAGTTCATTCCGGCGCGGTTGCGGCGAGGTGCTGCCGTCGTGCCGGTGATCCGGCTGTCGGGTTTGATCGGCGCGGTGACACCGTTGCGGCCGGGCATGTCGCTGGCCGGCGTCGCCAGGACGCTGGAGCGCGCCTTCGCCATGAAACATGCCAAGGCCGTGGCGCTGGTGATCAATTCGCCCGGGGGATCGCCGGTGCAGTCGCGCCAGATCTATCTTCGGATTCGGCAGCTTGCCGCGGAGAAGAAATTGCCGGTGCTGGTTTTCGTCGAGGATGTGGCGGCGTCCGGCGGTTATATGATCGCCTGCGCGGGCGACGAGATTTTTTGCGATCCCTCATCGATCCTGGGCTCGATCGGCGTGGTCGGCGGTTCCTTCGGATTTCAGGATTTGATCGCGAAGATCGGCGTCGAGCGTCGGCTGTATACGGCCGGCGCCCACAAGGCGATGCTCGATCCGTTCCTCCCCGAAAACCCCGACGACGTCGCGCGGGTGAAGGCGCTGCAACGCGAGATCCACGCCATCTTCATCGCGCTGGTCAGGCAGAGCCGGGGAGCTCGGCTGAAAGGCGCCGACGATGTGCTGTTCACCGGCGAATACTGGGCCGGTGAAACCTCGGTTTCGCTGGGCCTCGCGGACGCCATCGGCGACCTGCGCTCGACGCTGCGCGCCCGCTACGGCGACAAGGTGCTGACGCCGGTGGTGGCACCGCCGAGCGGGATGCTGTCCAGCCTGTTGGGCCGCAAATCGGCGGGCGCGGGAGCGCTGGCATCGCTGGACGGCGTCGCCGGCTTGCCGGACCAACTGATTTCGGCGCTGGAGACCCGGGCAATTTGGGCCAAATTCGGGTTATGAGGCTGCCATGGCCCGCGCCATTTGGCCCCGGGCAATGCGATTGCGGCAAAGGCCGGCTTGCGCGAGACTGTGAATCGGGGCGTGACGAATGAACGACGAGGATCGACCGATGCCGCCGCTGATCGCTTTTGCAGGTGCCTTGGGTGGACTGGCCGTGGTCCGCTGGGCCTGGCGGACCGCCAAGAGGGTCAACCGGGAATTGGAAGAGGCGCGGCTGGCCCGGGTCGCCGAGCCGGTCAGGTCGACCGAGATTCCGACGCTGCGGCGGGATCCCGACACCGGCGCCTATCGTCCGGGCTGATATCGGCGAATTCGTCCCCCCAAAACACTTGCGCCGGCCTCGGGGTGGGGCACCACCCGTGAGGACCGGCGAGCAAGCCTGGAGGACAGTTCATTGTAGCGGACGCCTCGGCGCTGAAGTGTTCACGATCGCATCGAGATCGATCACGAACTCCGGCGCGCCGTCGTTCGCAAGGCTAATCGTTTGGGGCTCCCAAGGTTCCCGGTAATGCCTCGATTGCCTTGATTCCCCGCTTCCCCGCCGATACGGTCCGCGCGCTTTCATAACCCCCTCGCGAGACCGATTCTGACGATGGACGCCATACCCGCCCACATGCGCCCGGAACGCTCGTTCCAGGGCTTTATCCTGGCTCTGCAGCGGTTCTGGGCCGATCAGGGCTGCGTGATCCTGCAGCCCTACGACATGGAAATGGGCGCCGGCACGTTTCACCCGGCAACGACGTTGCGCGCGCTGGGGCCGAGGCCGTGGAAGGCCGCCTATGTGCAGCCGTCGCGCCGGCCGAAGGATGGCCGCTACGGCGAAAACCCCAACCGCTTGCAGCACTACTATCAGTTTCAGGTCATCATCAAGCCGTCGCCGCCGGATCTGCAGGACCTGTATCTGAAGTCGCTGGCCGCGATCGGCATCGATTCCAGCCTGCATGACATCCGCTTTGTCGAGGACGACTGGGAAAGCCCGACGCTGGGCGCCTGGGGTCTGGGCTGGGAATGCTGGTGCGACGGCATGGAAGTGTCGCAGTTCACTTATTTCCAGCAGGTCGCCGGCGTCGAATGCGCGCCGGTCGCCGGCGAACTCACCTACGGGCTGGAGCGGCTGGCGATGTATGTGCAGGGCGTCGACCGCGTCTACGATCTCAACTTCAATGGCCGCGAGGGCGCCGACAAGGTGACTTACGGCGACGTCTTCTTGCAGGCCGAGCAGGAATATTCGCGGCACAATTTCGAGCATTCCGACGCCGACATGCTGTTCAGGCAGTTTTCCATGGCTGAGGAAGCCTGCAGGAAATATCTCGACGCGGGCTGGAAGAACGGCAAGCGCGAGGCGCATCAGATGGCGCTGCCGGCCTTCGACCAGTGCATCAAGGCCAGCCACGCCTTCAACCTGCTCGACGCCCGCGGCGTGATCTCGGTGACCGAGCGGCAGAGCTACATCATGCGCGTGCGCGAACTGGCAAAGGCCTGCGGCGAAGCCTGGGTGCACACCGAAGCGGGCAGGGCGGCGACTTTACCCTCCCCTTGAGGGGGAGGGTCGCTCGCCCATGCGTGGGCGAGCGGGGTGGGGTGAAAGTGGTAGCGATATGGCAAGGAAGCCAATCAGCGACTTCAAGCGCAAAACAGCGAACCGGCTGCGCGCAAACACAACGGCCGCCGAGCAAATTCTCTGGCGGCATTTGCGAAGATTAGATGTGAAGGGAAGTCACTTCAGGAGGCAGGTGGTCATCGGACCCTACATTGCCGATTTCGCCTGTTTGGCGGAGCGGCTCATAGTCGAGGTTGATGGATCGCAGCACGGAGATGATGAGGGGCTTCGCCGCGACGATGTCCGGACGCGCTGGCTGCAATCGGAAGGCAATAGAGTGATACGATTTTGGAATAACGATGTGATGAGCAGGACCGACGCTGTGCTTGAGACCATCCACGACATCATCACTGTCACCCCACCCCGCCTGCCTGCGGCAGGCGACCCTCCCCCTCAAGGGGAGGGTAAGTAAATGCCCGATCTTCTCCTCGAATTGTTTTCCGAAGAAATTCCCGCGCGGATGCAGGCGAAGGCGGCCGACGATCTGCGCCGCATGGTGACGGACAAGCTGGTCGCCGAAGGCCTGGTCTATGAAGGCGCCAAAGCCTTCGCGACGCCGCGGCGGCTGACGCTGACGGTGCATGGCATTCCGGCGCGGCAGTCGGACCTCAAGGAAGAGCGCAAGGGACCGCGCGTCGGCGGGCCCGACGCGGCGGTGCAGGGTTTTCTGAAAGCCACCGGGCTCAAATCGCTCGACGAGGCAAAAATCCAGCGCGATCCGAAGAAGGGCGATTTCTACATCGCGCTGATCGAAAAACCCGGCCGCGCCACGCTGGACGTGCTCGCCGACATGCTGCCGGTCATCGTCAGAACCTTCCCGTGGCCGAAACAGATGCGCTGGGGCGAGCGCTCGGGCCGGCCGGGCGCGCTGAGCTGGGTGCGGCCGCTGCATTCCATCGTCGCGACCTTCGGGCTTGAGACCGAACAACCCGACGTGGTGAATTTTTCCATCGACGGCATCGAGGCCGGAAAGACCACGTTCGGTCACCGCTTCATGGCGCCGGCGGCGATCGAGGTTCGCCGCTTCGAGGATTACGAAGCAAAACTGCTGGACGCCAGGGTCGTGCTCGACCCGCAGCGCCGCAAGGACGCCATCCTCACCGACGCCAAACAGCTCGCCTTCGCGCAAGGCTTCGATCTGGTCGAGGACCAGGTGCTGCTCGACGAGGTCGCGGGGCTGGTCGAATGGCCTGTGGTGCTGATGGGATCGTTCGATCCGGAATTTTTGTCGATCCCGGGCGAAGTGATCCGCGCCACGATTCGCAACAACCAGAAGTGTTTTGTGGTGAGGCAGCCCGCGTCACCTCTCCCCGCCGGGGAGAGGTCGGCACGCAGTGCCGGGTGAGGGGGTTCAGCCGAACGAGTGGTTGCAGT
>JAYSPJ010000353.1:0-3112 GCA_043722155.1 Bradyrhizobium sp. | reverse complement strand
GCCAGCGTCACCGGTGCGGCGGGATTCTGCGGCACCAGTTTCGTCAGCTTGTCGACCTGGCCATAGGGCATCTGCAGCACGCGGCCGACGTCGCGCAGCACGCCGCGGGCCTGCAGCGTGCCGAAGGTGATGATCTGGGCGACCTGGTCGCGGCCGTAGCGCTGCTGCACATAGTCGATCACCTCGCCGCGCCGGTCCTGGCAGAAGTCGATGTCGAAGTCGGGCATCGACACGCGTTCCGGGTTGAGGAAGCGCTCGAACAAGAGGCCGAACCGGATCGGATCGAGATCGGTGATGGTCAGGGCATAGGCGACCAGCGAGCCCGCGCCGGAGCCGCGGCCCGGTCCGACCGGAATGCCCTCGGCCTTCGCCCATTTGATGAAATCGGCAACGATCAGGAAGTACCCCGGATACTCCATGCGGGTGATGACGTCGATCTCGAAGGCCAGCCGCGCCCGGTAGTCTTCCTCGGACATGCCCTGTGCAAGCCCGTGGACCCTGAGCCGATTGGCCAAACCCTCCTCGGCCTGCCGACGCAATTCCGTTGCTTCGTCGCTGACCGAGTCCGCGGTGTTGGCGGCCGCACCCACCGTAAACCGCGGCAGGATCGGCTTGCGCGTGACCGGCCGGAACGCGCAGCGCTCGGCGATCTCGACGGTGGAGGCCAGCGCCTCCGGCACGTCGGCGAACAGCACCGCCATTTCCGCGCGGGTCTTGAAGCGGTGATCCGGGGTCAGTTGCTCGCGATCGGTTTCGGCGACCAGGCGTCCGCCGGCGATGCAGAGCAGCGCGTCATGGGCTTCGTAATCATCCGCGGTGGCGAAATGCGGCTCGTTGGTCGCCACCAGCGGCAGGCCCTTGGCGTAAGCGAGATCGATCAGGCCGGCTTCGGCGCGGCGCTCCTTCTCGATGCCGTGGCGCTGCAGTTCGACATAGAGCCGGTCGCCGAACAGGCTCGCCAGCCGGTCGCAGCGGAGCGCCGCCAGCGCCGCATGATCGGCATGGATCGCCAGCGAGATGGGGCCTTCCGGGCCGCCAGTCAGCGCGATCAGGTCCTCGGCGTCGTCCTGCAGCCATTCGAGCTTGATGTGCGGGGCCTGATGGATCGGCGTCTCGAGGAACGCCCGCGAGTTCAGCCGCATCAGATTGCGATAGCCGCGCTCGCGCGCCGCCAGCAGCACGATCCGGGCCGGTCCCGCGGCCAGCGCGTTGCGCGCGGCCGGATCCTGATCGCCGAAATCAACCGCGAGTTCGCAGCCGATGATCGGCTGGATGCCATAGCCGGCCATCTTGTCGGAAAATTCCAGCGCCCCGAACATGTTGTCGGTGTCGGTGAGCGCCAGCGCCGGCTGGCGGTCGGCCTTGGCCAGTTCCGCGAGCTTCTGGATCTTGATCGAGCCCTTCAGCAGCGAATAGGCGGAATGGACGTGAAGATGGACGAATCCGGCATTGGCAACGGTTGCCGAAGGTTTTGAGGTCATGGACGTCAGCGATCATCTGGCATGAGGGAGGCAGGCCGCCCTCAAAGGGCCGACTCGCGCCTCGATGGTGATGCCTGGGGCCCGGCCTGTCCACGCCGAACCGCGCAACCAGGCCAAGCGTCCCCGCTTTCCTGCCGGCCGCCGATCCGGTCACGGTCTCAGAGCTGGGGAATCAGCTGAGCCCAGACCGCAATCATCCCGACAAACAGCGTGACCGACGCCAGCGCCGCAGCTTCTTCCACAAACGTCTTCAACATGCCCGCCTCCCGAGATTGGAACATAAGAAGAACAATGTTCCTTTTTTGTTCCAGGAGTCAAGCGAGAATTATATACTTTACACCACACCCCCACGATATAGTTAAAGGCGGTGAATCCGCCCCTGATTTGGGTGGTGAAGCTGGCGCGCCCGCAGTGATGGTTCGGGGACTAAGGCTTCCGCGAGGAATGTCCCGTGAGTGTTGCAATGAACTGGGTCGTCTTATTTCGCGAAATAGCGATCCAGAAGACGACGCCACCACGGACGATCTGGCAATTTTGATCTTCGAAGCAGTTCGACGGCGGTTGGGGTGAAAAGCTGTCTGGACACGTCGCACAATTGATTGTGCGCCATACCCACAATATCGGCGTGGGTCTTTAAGCGTCGGAGCGGCCAGACAACGACTATGCTGACGAAATCGTCTGTCTTTGGGCGGAATTTCGTAACGTTGATGGTTATGCTTTTGGTGGCAGGGTCGTACTCTTCGAAAATTCCGTGGATGAGAGCATTGCGGTCTACTGCGATCTTACTCAATCCGTTTGCTGCATCAATTGCAGGCTCTTTCATCTGCGCTAGCGCAGGGTGGCGATTGAAATACTGCTTTAGCAACTTAATTTTCTTGTCGAACGTACCAGGATGATGGGGAAGATAGAGGTCAACGATCTCGTCCGAATGCTCTGCCTTATTGATTTGCATCAGGATCAGATCAATATGCTGCTCCATGCGCGCCCAAGATGCTGCGACCCATCCTATCGTGGCAAAGGCCACAGCAGCTGAGTCCGGATCGTCAATGGGGCCGCCTTGTACTCGGTACTTATGTTCACTCGCTTCAACAACATAGTCAGCCATGTCTCGCACCCCCAAGAATGATGACTACGATGAGAAGGAAGCTCAAGCGCGCTTTGAGGCTGCGCTAAAGGGTGGCCTGAGCACGCCCCACAAGCCGCTGAAGGAAAAGCCGAAGGCGAAGAAAGCCAAGGCGAAGAAGATGCTCGCCAAGTAGTGCCGTCTTTCACTCGGGGATAACAGCGTGATACTTGCACACTCGGCACTCGAAAAAGTCGAGTCGCTCCGTGCCGTCAACCCGGCGCAGGGCGGATATGGTGTCGTCATCGACCCAACACAGCGGGCAGATATATTCTGTCCCGCGCGTGACCGGGTAATTCGCCGCGCGTTGAAGCGCGCCGCGCAGAGACGCGCGTTTCGCATCAAGTTCGATTTGTTTTTTCTTGATTTGCGAAAGTTCTACATCGATGTGCGATACGCGCGTTTGCGCGGAGCTATCGCCAAATTTTGGTGACGGCCGGGCCGGTCAGGCGGCGGCGGTTATGGGCTGACGGTCAGCCGGTTTGGCGATGACCTCGATCCCGTTGGT
>JAYSPJ010000352.1:0-3607 GCA_043722155.1 Bradyrhizobium sp. | reverse complement strand
GACTTGGTCGTCAGGCTTCAGGCCGCTCGCCACGATCTCGTCATCACCGGATTCCCGCTCCACCTGCCGCCCTCAGACAATCTCGAGGTCAAGGTCGCGCCGCGCAATCCGGCGATGACGCTCGGGTTTAACGAACTTTTCCTCGACCCTGCCAACGCGCGTATCGTGGGTAGCCGGCTTGCGGGCCCCGGCTGGGACCGGCGGCATATCGTCGAGGGCATCTTCCAATTTCACTCGACCCTGCTCGCGGGCAAGATCGGCCGCTGGGTGATGGGCCTCGCCGCGCTCGGGTGGCTGATCGGCAACTTCGTCGGCCTTTACCTGACCCTCCCGCCGACGCGTCCCTTCTGGCGCAAGTGGAAGAAAAGCTGGCTCGTCAGCCGGCGAGCCAAATTTCGCCGCTTCATGCTCGAACTTCACAATGCCAGCGGCCTGTGGCTGCTCGTCGGTTCCTCGGTCCTGGCCTTCACCTCTGTCGCGATGAATTTCTTCGACGAGGCGTTCACGCCCATCGTCGAGGCCGTGTCGCCTGCCCGGCCATCACCGTTCGACGGTCCCGACAAGGCTGGTTCGCCGCCGCTTGCCATGATCGGCTTTGGCGGTGCGCTAGCGAAGGCTCGCGCCGTAGCGACGTCCGAGGGCCTCGGCTGGCGCCCAGCGGCGCTGAGCTTCATCCCCGATCGCGACCTTTACGGAGTAAGCTTCACCGACAACGGGATGGTCAACTATCACGGGCTCGGACCAGTCACCTATTATGTTGACGGATCGACCGGCACGATGGCCGCGCCCGACGACCCCTATCGCGACAGCGCCGGGCGCAAGCTCAGCCGAGCGCTCTACCCCTTGCATAGCGGCGAGATCGCCGGCGCCATCGGCATCGCGATCATCTTCCTCCTCGGGCTGGCGACAACCGAGATGTGCGTGAGCGGCGCCTATACCTGGTGGAAGAAGCGCAAGTCGCGCTTGGCGATGGATGCGGCGAAGCGGCCCGCGCGGCAGGCAGCGGCATGACCCGCCGCGACCTCCTGACCGGCGCTGCCCTCTCGGCTGTCGCGATCAGTTCAGGCGGCTGGGCGCGTGTGCGGGGCGGTACGGCAGCCGCGCCCGCCACGCCGAAGGTTCCGCTCCGGATCGAACAGCTTGGGCGGACCCGCATCGACGATTACGCCTGGCTAAAGCCGGCCAACTGGAAGGAGGTATGGCGCGACGCCCGCCTACTAGACCCTGCCATTCAGGTGCACCTCGAGAACGAGAATCACTATTCGGCTGCCATGCTCGCCCCGACCGAACAGCTTCAGCGGTTGTTGCGCACCGAGATGAAGGCACGGATGCCGACGACGCTCGACGCGCCGCCTGAACTAGATGGACCCTATGCCTATGTGACCCGCTTCGCGCCCGGCGCGGAGCATCCGCGCTACCTGCGGCGGCCGCGTGACGGCACAACGGAGACGCTCCTCCTCGACGCCGGGGAACGCGCAAAGGGCTTGCCCTATCTCATGGTCAAGAACCCGTCGCACAGTCCCGATCATCAGCTGTTCGCTTGGGCTGAAGATGCCACTGGGGCCGAGAAATACCGTATTCGGATCAAGGATCTGGCAACGGGCGAGACGCTGGCCGGGGGCCCTGAGGACGCGTTCGGCGACTTCGCCTTCTCCGCCGACTCGAAATGGCTTTTCTGGACTTGGCGCGACGCGAGCAGCCGACCTGCCCGGCTCTACCGACGGCGCGCGCGGGGCGGCCCCGACATCCTGGTCTACGAGGAGACCGATCCCGGCTTCGCCATGGAGGTGCGGCCGAGCGCCTCTGGCCGTTACCTGTTCCTGCGATCACGCAACGACGTCACCAGCGAAGTGCGGATCATCGACGGTCTAGCTCCCGAGGCGCTCCCCATCCTTGCCGCGCCCCGCGTACCAGGCGTCGACTATGCGATCGAGCATTGGCGGGATCAGTTCATCATCCGCACCAACGACGGCGGCGCGGAGGACTTCAAGCTGATGCGCGCGCCCGTCGGCCACCCACATCGCGACTCCTGGCGTCCGTGGGTTGCCCATCGCCGCGGCCGCTACATTACCGAGATCCACCCCTTCGCCGACGCGGTCGCCTGGGTCGAGCGGGTAGAAGGCAATCTCCATGTCATGACGGCTGGCGACGATGGCGTTCCCCGTGAGCCGTTTACGTTCGGCGAGGCCGCCTATCAGGTCGCCGCGCAACCAGCCGACTATGCCGACAACACGCTTCGCCTGATCCTCGAATCCCCGCGCCGGCCGCCGCAGTGGCTGAGCTACAATCTCATCACGGGCCGGCAGATCGCCCTTACGCCCGCGCCGCGCCGCGACTCCCGCTACGTCCTCAAGCGCCTCCACGCCCGGGCAGACGACGGCGCCACGGTCCCAGTAACCGTCCTGCATCGCGCGGACACTCGCCTGGATGGCAGCGCGCCGCTCCTGCTTACCGGCTACGGGTCCTACGGCTACAGCTACGAGACCGGCTATTCTGCTCCGCTGCTCTCGCTGATCGATCGGGGCTGGGTGTGGGCGGTGGCGCATGTGCGCGGCGGATCGGAGAAGGGGCGGCACTGGTTCGAAGAGGCGCGGCAGCTTCGCAAGAAAACCAGCTTCACCGACTTCACCGCCTGCGCCGAGATGCTCATCGACTCCCGGCACACGCGGCGCGGCCGTATCGTCCTCCACGGCTATTCGGCCGGCGGGCTGCTGGTCGGCGCCGCGGCGAACATGCGCCCCGACCTGTGGGCCGCCGTGATCGGGCAGGCGCCGTTCGTCGACATGCTGAACACGATGAGCGACGCCACTCACCCGCTCGTGCCTCTCACGCGCCCGGTCTGGGGCGACCCGCTCGCCAATCCGGCCGACTACGACAATATCGCGAGCTACTCACCATACGAAAACGTGCATTCCGCAGCTTATCCAGCCGTGCTCGCCACGACCGCAGTCGCCGACGATCGGGTCGGCTTCTGGGAACCGGCGAAGTGGATCGCCAAGCTTCGCGACCTGTCGACAAGCGGCAAGCCGATGCTACTCCACACCGAGATGAGCGGCGGCCACCAGGGCGCCGCCGGTCGTTTCGACGAACTCGCGCAGCTTGCCAGAATCTATGCTTTCGCCATTACGCATGCGGCGCGTTGATTGTCGCGGCGTACCAACCGCGCAGACCCCAGCTACTAGTCCTAATTTACGAGCCTCCGGCTCAAGGCCAGTCGAAATGCATTCTCAGGTCACGCGCAAAACCCTTCCAGATTAACGAAAATAGGCGCATTTCAGACAATGTCCTTCCCGCCGAGCGTCGCAAACTGAACGGACGGCGACTTTCAGGCCGGTCAGGGATTTCCGAGAACGTCCGATTTTAGGCGCTCACCGGACCTCCGCCAATGCCCCCTGAGCACTCCACTCGATCGGCAGTTCGCCGTCCAGCAGCCGACGAGCGGTCAGCCCGCGAGGCTGCCGTCCCTCGACGATTGCCGTCGCAATCTCTGGCGACAGCCATGACAGCCTGATCAGCTTGGCGATACGATGGCGGCAGCGTCCCTGCTCGGCCGCAATCTCCCGCAGCGATCGATCTGGAGCGGCCAGCACCATGTCACGCGTGGCGC
>JAYSPJ010000351.1:0-4930 GCA_043722155.1 Bradyrhizobium sp. | reverse complement strand
ACCAAACAGCTTGCTTCGTATCTTTGTCCTTCGCCGGCCTGGTGGTTCTAGCGAGGAGCTTGAACCCGATCCCATCCCGAACTCGGCCGTTAAACTCCTCAGCGCCAATGGTACTATGGCTTAAGCCCTGGGAGAGTAGGTCGCTGCCAGGCCTGCCAAGGACAAAGCAATTCCTCTTTACGTGTCATGATCGAACAAAACGCCGCTTCCCTTTCCGGGACGCGGCATTTTTTCGTTTGGGCGACGCAAGCGCCGGCCGGACCTCAACGGCGTCCTGGAATTTCGCCGGGCGAAGACTGATGGCCGCGTCGATTAAAAAAAGCCCCGGAGAGATCCTCCGGGGCTTTCGCTCGTGACCTCGTGCGGGACACCTCAGGTTCGCGTGCGCATCCGCATCATGAAGCTGTCGAAGCTCAGTTCGGCCACCTGCATCCAGGCCAGCGAATCGCTGCGGAAGGCCGCCAGGCTGGAGTGCATCTTGCCGAAGTGAGCGTTGGTCTTGGACAGGTCCGCATAGATCTCGTTGGCGGCCTTGTAGCAGGTCTCCAGCACTTCCTGCGGGAACGGCTTCAGGATGGCGCCGGATGCGATCAGCCGCTTCAGTGCCGGCGGGTTGACGAAGTCGTACTTGCCGGTGACCCAGCTGAAGGTGTCGCGCGAGGCGCTTTCGATCACCGCCTGATAGTGCTTCGGCAGCGCGTTCCATTTCTCCAGGTTCATGATGTTGTGGCCCTGGCCGGTGCCTTCCCACCAACCCGGATAGTAGTAATATTTCGCCACCTTCACGAAGCCGAGCTTCTCGTCGTCATAGGGACCGACCCATTCGGCCGCGTCGATGGTGCCCTTCTCCAGCGCCGGGTAGATGTCGCCCGCCGCGATCTGCTGCGGCACGCCGCCGACCTTGGCGATAATGGTGCCGGCAAATCCGCCGACCCGGAATTTCAGGCCCTTGAGATCCTCGGTCGATTTGATTTCCTTGCGGAACCAGCCGCCCATCTGCGCGCCGGTGCTCCCGGTCGGAACGCCGTAGCAGTTGTATTCCTTCAAGAGGTCGTTGAGCATATTCATGCCGCCATCGAACAACATCCACGACATATGCTGCCGCGTGTTAAGTCCGAATGGCAGCGACGTGCCGAAGGTAAACGCCGGATTCTTGCCCCAGTAATAATAGAGCGCCGTGTTGCCCATCTCGACCGTGCCGTTCTGCACCGCGTCGAGAACCTGCAACCCGCCGACGATCTCGCCGGCGGCGAACGGCTGGATCTGGAATTTGTTGTCGGTCATATCCGCAACGCGCTTGGCGAAAAATTCGACGCCGCCGTAAAGCGTATCGAGTGACTTCGGCCAGCTGGCGGCGAGCCGCCATTTTATCTCGGGCATCGATTGTGCGATTGCTGGTGCGGCAATCGCTGCGCTCGCAGCAAGCCCCACGCCACCGGCCTTTAGAAATTCACGACGTTTCATGCGCTTCCTCCTCTGTTTTTTTATGTCGCGGTATCGACGAGGGGCAACGATCTTGATTGTCGCTTTTTTATATCGCCGACGGTCGACTGAGATTGGTACCTGAACCCGGATCCCGAACACAAACCCCTGGCTTTTGGGCGCAATCGAAATCCGAACATCCCGAACCGCCGGCAGGATGACCAATCGGTTCCAAGGAATCAAGGGCGTCGCTCCGGCCCTCCCTCACAACGCAGTTGCGAACGGCTCCCGTATGGCCGCGCCTTCCACCAAACTGCACGTTTAGCGGGCAATGGATCGAGACCCCACTGGCTGACGCGCTCCGCCATGATCTGCTAGGCATGGCTGGGCAATCGCACCGGAGAACATGTGAATGGCGGTCAAGAAGGTCGTTGTCGCGGGCGCCACGGGTCTGGTGGGAAGTGCGGCCTTGCATCATTTTGGCGATGCCGGCGGATGCGAGGTGGTCGCGTTGTCGCGGCGAAAGCCGCGCCTGCTCCACGGCGCCCATCACGTCGCAATCGACCTGACCGACCCCGCCCAGTGTCAGCACGCGGCCGCGGCGCTGCAGGGCGCGACCCATCTCGTCTACGCCGCGCTCTACGAGGCGCCGAGCCTGGTCGATGGCTGGCGCGATCCGGGCCAGATCAGCATCAATGACGCGATGCTGCGCAACCTGATGGCGGTTCTCGAGCCGGCGGCGCCGTCGCTCCGGCATGTGGCGCTGCTGCAGGGCACCAAGGCCTATGGCGTGCATGTCCGCCCGCTCACGGTGCCGGCGCGGGAAGGCCGCTCGGAAATGTACGAGCAGCCGAATTTCTACTGGGCGCAGGAGAATTTCTTGCGCGGGTTGCAGCAGGACAAGGCCTGGCACTGGAGCATTCTGCGGCCTGTCCTGATCGTCGGCGAGGCCATCGGCGGTGCCATGGACCTGATCCCGCCGCTCGGTGTCTATGCCGCCATGCTCCGCGAGCAGGGCGGCGCGCTGGATTACCCCGCAGGCGCGGCGCGGGTGTCGCAGGCGGTCGACGTCGACCTCTTGGCGCGCGCCATCGCCTGGAGCGGCGAGGCGGAGGCGGCGCGCAATGAAGCGTTCAATGTCACCAACGGCGACGTCTTCACCTGGGAGAATGTCTGGCCGGCGATATCGGAAGCGCTGGACATGAAGCCGGGCACCGCGGTGCCGCTGTCGCTGGCGCAAACCTGGCCGCAATGGATCGCGCCATGGGACGCGCTGCGGCGCAAATATGATCTGGTATCGCCCGGCCTCGAAGCCTTCGTCGGCCTGTCGTTTCAATACGCCGACTATACCATGCGCTATGGCCAGACCGAACCGGGACCGCCCTCGATCGTCTCGACCGTGAAGATCAACCAGGCCGGATTTACGGAGATGATGGATACCGAAGACATGTTCCGAAAATGGTTCAGGCAGGCGAGATCGAGCCGCCTGCTGCCGTAGACCGGCTTATGGCGGCGTTGAAAACGCCGCTTCCATCGCCTTGCGCGTCTTGATGGTGTCGCTGCTGGCGTCGACCTCGACATCGCTCCAGCGCACCACGTCGCCGTGGGCGACGTCGTTCTTCAGCTTCACCCGGTGCGCGAGCCCGATCGGCAGCGCGCCGGCGGCAAGGCTTGCCGCCGCCGGCATCAGTTTGCCCCACACCGTGTAGCCGCCCTCGCCGTCGAGCATTTCACCGGCGCGCAAATTGCGTTTTGCGACTGAGGCGACGTCGCCGCGGAAACCGTGCGGCTGCCCGGTCGGTTCGCCACGCAGCGCCGCCGACAGAATCGAGATGTTCAGCTCGAGCCCGATCAGGTGATACGGCTTGTACATCGCCGCATAGCGCCCGCTGGCATCGGTCTTCAAGCCATATTGCCTGAAACAGTCCGCGGCATAGTCGTTCGGCGCCTCCAGCACGACATAGACGCCCCAGCGCAGGTCGCGGAACACCGGCCGGCCGTCGCGCTCCAGCGATGACACGACCTCCACCACGCCTGATTTCTCCAGCACGCCGCCTTTGTCGCGCGGACGCATCACATGCGGCAGGTCGTCGACGCCGCAGGGCGGGAACAACAGTCCGCCGTTGGGCACGTCCAGCCCGGTTGCGTTGGCGATCGCCGCCATTTCGATCGCCGATTTGGTGCCGTCGAGAAACGAGTTGAACATCTGCGGGTTCATCCCGGCCGACTGCGCCTCGCCAGCCGTCAGCCCGTAATGGCCCCAGACGCCTTCCGGCGTCACGTCGTGATAGGCCGGCAGATATTTGGTTCCTTTGCCGGCGGCGACGACGCGAAAGCCGGTGGCGCGGGCCCAGTCCACCATTTCGGCGGTCAGCGCCGGCTGGTCGCCATAGGCCAGCGAATAGACCACGCCGGCCTTGCGCGCCTCCTCGGCGAGCAGCGGCCCTGCCAGCACGTCGGCCTCGACATTGACCATGACGATATGCTTGCCCGCCGCGATCGCGGCGCGGGCATGCCGGATGCCGACGGCGGGATTGCCGGTGGCCTCCACGATGACGTCCATCGCGCCGCCTGCGATGGCGCGCATGCCGTCGTCGGTGAAGGTCGTGGCAGCGATCCGCGCCTCGTCCCAGCCGACCGTGCGGCAGGCTTCGCGGGCGCGGTCGCGGTCGATATCGATGATCAGCGGCACCTCCAGGCCCGGCGTGTGCGGCACCTGCGCCAGAAACATCGAACCGAATTTGCCGGCGCCGATCAGCGCCACGCGGACGGGTTTGCCGGCCGCGCGGCGGGCGTTGAGCAGGTGGTGCAGATTCATGGGGGACGTGATCCGGTTGGTTGTTGGTCATTCCGGGACACGCGTCTTGGCGTGGACCCGGAATCCAGAGGTAATCTGCGCGAGATTCCGGGTTCGCTCACTTGCGCGGGCGCCCCGGAATGACGGGATGTGGCTTCTACTCCGCCGCCTGCCGATGCGCGCGTGCCAAACGCAGCAGCGCATCGTCATCCACGGTCTGGATCGGGGTAAAATTGCGATGCGCGATGTATTCCGGCCGCGTCGGGGTGCGGATGTAGTTGGAAACCGCGTTCAGCGTCAGATAGACGATCTTGCGCGGATAGGGCGTGATGTTGCCGGCCGAACCGTGCACCAGATTGCCGTGGAACATCAGCATGCCGCCGGCCTTGCCGGTGGGTGCGACGATGCCGCCTTCCTTGACCAGCCGCGACACGGTTTCCTCGTCCAGCGTCCACAGCGGATAGGAGGTGGTTTCGAGGTCGTGCGAGGCCTTGAGGTCGCCGGCGGTCTGGCTCTTCGGCACCAGCATCAGGGGGCCGTTGATCGGCATCACCTCGTCGAGGAAGATCGCGATGTTCATCGCGCGCGGCTGCGGCATGCCGTCGTCGCGCTTCCAGGTGCCGTAGTCCTGGTGCCACTGCCAGACGTCGCCGGTGAAGGCCGATTTGGCGTTGATCTTGTACTGGTGCATGTAGACCTTCTCGCCGAAGA
>JAYSPJ010000350.1:0-7913 GCA_043722155.1 Bradyrhizobium sp. | reverse complement strand
TAGCGGTTATAGCTCTGCAGCCAGCGCGCCTGCTTTTCCAGGGTCGCGATCGCCTGCGGCGACAACTCGGTCTGGTCGCTCTCGAAGAACACGCGGTCGCCGACATTGACCACGAAGTCCTGCTGGCTGCCAGGCGTCGCCGCGCTCGCCATCGCGCCGTCGGCGCCAAGCGGGTTCTTGTTGGCGCAGGCGCCCATCGACAGCGCCACCGCAAGCACCGCGGCCAGCTTCAATCCCTGGAGGATACGCATCTGATGTTCCATTCCGGAGCCTCCACGCTCACGTTTTCAACTGTTATCCGGTCTACAGGGCGATGGTTAAGCGAACGTTCCGTCAACCTTGATGAGATGTTGCCAGACCCGATCAAATGCCGACAAACGCCGAAAAGCAACCGCGATAGTTAATGATTTGTAAATGTGGCGCGACGGTGAAGGCAACCGGAAGCGCCGCCGCGATCACCCGGTTTCCAGCGGGGTGAGAATCAGTTCGCCAGACCGGCTGGCCCAAATCGGCGCGCCGCGGACGGGAACCGGTCCCGGCCACCTCGGCCAAGGCATGATCCCGAAAAGCGGGACCCGGTTATTGGACAAGGTCATGTCCAAGACGACAACCGAACAGTCCGATGCAGCGAAGCCGGATCAGATTCCAGTCTAGCTGTCGATCCGGCAGGACTGCGGGACGATCGAGGTGCCCTCGGACGGGGAGACCACCACATCCACCGGCGACGATTGATGCTCTCCGCCGCGCTCGAACAACATCCGCCGCTCGAAGGCGGTCGAACGCATCATGGGGTAACGCTCGAAAACCTTGTCGCGCATGGCGGGGAAATTCGCGGCCATCAATCCGACCGGCTTCAGCAGGCCCGGAAAGAAACGCGGCTCGGCGATGGTCTCGTGCAGGAACACGCGGCGATAGAACGCCTGATGCTCGGCCCGAACGATGGCCAACCCAACGTCGGCGTTGAAATACTCGCAAGCCATATAGGCCAGACGAAGCGTCACATAGGGCAGTTCCGGAAACCGCTTCGCCTTGTCGGGATCCGCGACAAACCGGGCCGGATCGATGATGACCTCGCCCCGGTCCAGCCTGGGGTTCAGAATTTCGCCGAAAGCCTCGTTCGAGCACGACAGCCGCCATTCGGACGTCAGCACGCTGATCCGGACCGAACTGTAGAGCTCCCCGAAGAGATGGACGCCGAACGTCCATGAATTGGGCAAGTCGTCATATTGATCGGTGACGCGCTGGTCGGCGGAGGGCTGGACCGCCCCCTCGCGCAGGTAGGCCCGATACCGTAGGTTGTAGATCTTTTCTTTTTCCTCGGGCGTTTGCGCCAGACGATAATCGACTTGATCCAGCAGGTCCGAACTCTTTCCCAGAGCCGCACTAGATGGTTCGGCTGCGGACCTCATATGATACTCCTCACAAATTCCCAGCAACTTATGCGCGTATAAGAAAAGATTAACAGCTTCTTAACGAAGATGCAAAGGCATCAAAGCATTAGGGTTAATGCTAGGCAACTTATACTTGTGCCGTATGGCGCGGCGAGGCTGTCGGAGTCTTCAGGCGATCGATCGTGACGGCATTGCGACAACGTGGTCGTCCGGCAGGCGGCGACCGTGCGAGGCATTCAGCAACTGGCGAACGCGCGCCGCCGGCACCGGCCTGCTGAACAGGTAGCCCTGCGCTTCGGTCACGGTGCCGTCGGCGCTGATCAGCTCCAGCTGCTCGTTGGTCTCGATGCCTTCGACCACGACCGACATTCCAAGATCGGCGGATAGTCGCGCCACGCCACGCAGCAGCGTCAGCGGACGGTCGGTATCGATGCCTTCGAGGAAGGACCGGTCGATCTTCACCTTCTGCAGCGGGAAATTGTGCAGATAGCTCAGGCTCGAATAGCCGGTGCCGAAATCGTCCAGCGAGATTCGCACGCCGAGCGCATGCAACTGCGACAGCACATCATGGGTCAGTTGGGTGTTGCGCAGCAGCGACGATTCGGTGATCTCGATTTCAAGTCGGTCGGCCGGCAGTCCGGAGACCTCAAGCGCGTAGCGAACCTCGCTCAGCACGTCGCGCTGATGGAACTGCTGCGGCGAAAAATTGACCGCGACGCTGACGGCATCGGGCCATTTCATGCATTCCATACAGGCCTTGCGCAGGATCCAGCGGCCGAGATCGACGATCAGGCCCATGTCCTCGGCGACCGGAATGATATCGATCGGGGACACCGTGCCGCGCACCGGATGATTCCATCGCAGCAGCGCTTCGCAGGTCGCGATCCGGCCCGATTTCAGATTGACCAGCGGTTGATAGAACAGCTCGAATTCCTCGTTGGCCAGCGCCTTGCGCAGGTCGAGTTCCAGGATGCGGCGCGCCTCGACGGTTTGCGCCATCTCGTCGCGGAAGAAACAGAAGGTTCCGCGGCCGTCCGCCTTGGCGCGATAGAGCGCCATGTCGGCGTTCTTCAGGAGCGTATCGGCGCTGACGCCGGGACCGGTCATCGCGATGCCGATGCTGGCGCCGATCTCGACCAGGTGGTTGTCGATCTTGTAGCGCTCGCTCAGATGTTCGACGATCCGCCGCGCCAGACCGGCGGCCTCCTCGTTCGACTTGATGTTCTGCTGAAACACCACGAATTCGTCGCCGCCGAAGCGCGCCACAAAATCCTCCGGGCGCAGCATGACGCGCAGCCGGTCGGCGACCGCGCACAACAGCTGGTCACCGCACGGATGACCCAGGGTGTCGTTGACCTGCTTGAACTGATCGAGGTCGATGAACAGCAATGCCGACAATTGCTCGGCATCGTGCGGTATGGCCAGCAGACGCTCGATCTCGTCGCGGAAATTGACCCGGTTGGGAAGCGCGGTCAGTTCGTCGTAACGCGCCAGATGCGAGATTCTGGCTTCCGCGTTGCGCCGCTCGGTGATGTCTTCAAGCAGCACGACGGCGCCGCCGCCCGCCATCGGCTGGAACGTCCAGGACAGCGACCGGCTTCTGGCGATGTCGGGATCGGCGCTGATGATGTCCCTCGCCTGCGAATTCTCGATTTCCGAGAGGATCATCTTGCCGCTCGCCGCCGAGATCGATCCGCCGCTGACGCAGGCGGCGATGATGTCCGGCGCGCCGGCGCCGCGCTGCACCAGATCGTCGGACAGGTTCATCATCTCGCTGAAGCGGTGATTCATGACGGCAAGCCGCCCGTCGGCGGCGAACATGCACAGGCCGTGAGGCATGTTGTTGAGCGCGGTGTCGAACTGGCCGGCCAGCGCCGCTTCCCTGAAGCTCGAGGTCAACGCCTTCACAAAGATGGCATGAAGGCTGAGGTTGATGCCTTTCAGGCCGATGAAGAACAGCACCAGCAGCACGGCGAGGCCGATGTAATAGAATCCGCCATGCAGCGCCAGCGCCAGCGACATCGGCCCGCAGGCCAGCAGGATGTGATACTGAATGAGCTTCGGACGGCCGTAATTGCGGGCGGCGCCGCCGGCGGTGTAGCCGATCGTCACGGCGACGCACACCATGTGCGCGATCGCGTCGTCATTGCCGAGAATGGTGATGAAGCACCAGGCGCCGAGCACGCCGGCATAGATCATGGCGCCGACCGCGTAGCGCGGTTCCAAATGCTTTGCCTGCTCGAACGTCAGCACCGAGGTGCGCCGTTCGTATTTTCGCATCTGGAACGCCCGCGCCGTGCCGATTCCGACGATCAGAAACGCGATCGGCCACAGCAGGACATTGCCGGTCTTGAGCGCGGTCATCAGGGCCGCGGCGGCGGCACAGACCGAGCCAAACAGCATTGGCCAGAAATTCTGGCACATGGAATCGACCAGAGCCGCGTACAGAACGGGCTCGAGCTCTTCGTGATTGCTTCGCTTTTTCTGATCGACCAACTGCATCGGGCGCGCATACGTCCTGTTTCAGGTCGTAGTTCTACCTGCCGCAGATGAAGTCTTTCTGAGGGAATATCGTTACCGTAACCTTTTCACGGATTCGCGGGAACGAGAATCTGCCCGCTAATTCAGCAAGCTAGGCAAGGTTTGCCGATTGGCGGCGCGGCAGCGGCGCCGAACTCAGGATAGCAGGGGTGACCAGGCCGGATCGGACGCGAAACCGGGGGTTGGAACCTTTTGTTCATTACGTCCGGAAATATCCACCGTGAACAGCGAAGGCCCGCCGCCGCCGCCGGGTTCGCGGAAGAACATCAGGACGCGGCCGTTCGGCGCGAAGGTCGGCCCTTCATTGTGGTAGCCGGAGGTGAGCAGCCGTTCGCCCGAACCGTCGGTCTTCATGATGCCGATGGAAAACTGTCCGCCGCCCTGTTTGGTAAAGGCGATATAGTCGCCGCGCGGCGACCACACCGGCGTGGAATAACTCCCCTCGCCGAAGGATATGCGTTGCGCGGCCCCGCCGGTCGCCGCCATCACATAGATCTGCGGCTTGCCGCCGCGGTCGGATTCGAAGCAGATCCGGGCGCCGTCGGGCGAATAGGACGGCGAGGTATCGATCGCCGGGGTGTCGGTCAGGCGGGTGGTCGATTTCGAGCGCAGATCCATCACGAACAGGTTCGAGTTGCCGCCCTGCTGCAGGCTCATGATCACGCGCTGGCCGTCCGGCGAGAAGCGCGGCGAGAACGACATGCCCGGAAAGTTGCCGACGATCTCGCGCTGGCCGGTTTCGATGTTGAACAGGTAGACGCGCGGGTCGCCCTGGCCGAACTCCATATAGGTGATTTCCTGGGTCGACGGCGAGAACCGCGGCGTCAGCACCAGATCGGCGCCACGGGTCAAATAACGGACATTGGCGCCGTCCTGATCCATCATCGCCAGCCGCTTGACGCGCCGCTCCTTGGGCCCGGTCTCGTCGACGAACACCACGCGGCTGTCGAAATAGCCTTTCTCGCCGGTCAGGCGTTCGTAGATCTGGTCGGAGATGATGTGCGCGATCCGCCGCCAGTATTCCGGCGAGGTGAAGTACTGCTGGCCGGCAAGCTGCTGGGCGGTGTTGACGTCCCAGAGACGGAATTCGGCCTTCAGCCGGCCGTCGTTCTGGCGGGTCATGCGGCCGGTCACCAGCGCCTGCGCGTTGATGGTCTTCCAGTTCTGGAACTGAGGCGCCGCGTCGATGTTGATGACCTTTTCGATATAGGCCGCCGGATCGATCGGCGCGAACAATCCGCTGCGCTTGAGGTTGTTGGTGATGACCTGGGTCACACCGACGCCGACCTCCGCATCCGCCGGCGTCCCCGCCACGAAATTCGGGATCGCGATCGGTAAGGGCGCAAAGTCGCCCTCGGGAATGATCACGCGTTTCGGCGCCTGGGCCAGGGCATGGCGGGCGGAGCCCGTCGCCATGCCGAGCGCGGCCATCCCGGAAATCATCTGCCGGCGGCTCAGGCGAAACGGCATCTCAGGCAATTCATTGCTGTCATTCATTGTTACGGACTTCGTTCCATATTGGCGATCGCCACGGGGCGACGGCGTTCAAGTCTTTCGCTCGGTGAACACAGGCGCAAAATATTTCCATTCATCGAAATAGGCCGCGGGCAAATTATACGGCTGGCACTCGATGATCGCGCGCAGCGCGCTCTCCTGATAGACGCGAAGATAGGGCGTGGCCGGTGTGCCTTCGGGAACCGGCATCCCTTCCAGCGTGCCGTCGCGCTTCAGCTTGATGGCGAAGGCGGCTTCGGATTTCTGGGCCTCGATACCGCCATAGGGTTTCTTCCAGCAGCGCTCGACCTGGGCCTGGAACAGCGCGCCCCAGGTCGCTGAATTATCCGCGGCCTTGCCCTTGGCGAGGCCGAGCGCGGCATTGGAATTCAGCGTTTCGCCGGTCACGGCCTGCCTGGAGGGATCGCGCTTGTCGAGCAGGGCTGCAATCTTCGACTGATCGAAGGCGCGTTCCGTCTTCGGCTTCGCCGGCTCCGGCGGCCTGGCCGCCTGCACCGGCGGCTTCGGCGGCTTCTTCTCTTCCTTCTTGATGGCTTCCGCGATCGGATCGACCTTGGGCGGATCCGGCTTCTTCTCGATCGGCTTCGGCTCTTCCTTCTTGGGTTCTTCCTTGGGCTTGGCCTCGGCGACCGGCTTGGGCGGATCGGGCTTTTTCTCGACCGGCTTTTCCTCGACCTTCGGCGTCGGTGGCGGCGCAGTGTCGGTCACGACGGGCGCCTTCTCGGTGATCTTGCCGACGGCGTCTTCCACCGGCTTGGCTTCGGCGACCTTCTCCACCAGCGGCTTGGGATTTTCCTTGCTGCCGGTTTTCATGCCGGCCATGACCTTGGCGAGTTGGTCGGCGGAAATGACATCCACCGGCACCGACTCTTCCGGCATCAGGTCAAAGGCCTTGGACGAGAACGACACCAGTCCCCAGCCCAGCACGAGAACGTGCAGGGCAACCGAGGCAACCAGCGTTTTGTCGACCTTGACCTTCACTTCAGCTTTCCCGCTCCGCCTTCAGCCGAAGGCCGATCCGATGCCGCATCACGTTCAGCCTCCCTCGGGAACGATGACGATATTCGCCTTGAAGCCTGCGGTTCGAATATAGCCCAGCAATTTCATCATATCCGTATAGCAGACATCCTTGTCGCCCCGCAGATACACGACGCTCTCGGCATCGGACCGGGTTTCCCGGATCGCCTTGATTTTTGGCTGCAGCTCGGCGGCCGAAATCAACGTATCCCCGAGATATAGTTCGATATTGGAATTGCAGCTGCCGCCGGTGCGCTTGACCGACAGCGTCAGCGGCGGCTGGTTGGATGCCAGCGACTTGCCGCCGCTCGCCACCGGCAGGTCGATATCGATCGTCGAGGTCATCAGCGGCGCCGCCACCATGAAGATGATGAGCAGCACCAGCATCACGTCGACCATCGGGGTGACGTTGATCTCGGCCATCACCGCGGCGCGACGCCGGCCGCGACGCCCGCTGCCGCCCGACGCGCCTGCCATGTTCATCGCCATGATCTGCTGCTCACAATGCGCTCACAATATATCGTCCCTCACGCGCGCTCGTCGATCTGGCGCGACAGGATCGCTGAGAATTCGTCGGCAAAACCTTCCAGCCGCTGGGCCTGCCGGTTCACCTCTGACGTGAATTTGTTGTAGAAAATAGTCGCCGGAATGGCAGCGATAAGGCCGATTGCGGTGGCAAACAGCGCCTCCGCAATGCCAGGAGCCACCACCGCGAGCGAGGTGTTCTTGGAGGCGGCGATCGACTGGAAGCTCGACATGATACCCCAGACCGTGCCGAACAGACCCACGAAGGGCCCCGCCGAGCCGACCGTCGCCAGCACCAGCAGGCGCCGTTCCAGCCGTTCGACCTCGCGGGCGATCGAGACGTTCATGACCTTCTCGATCCGCATCTGCAGGCCGGCGAAGGATCGCGACTGGCTTTCGAACGACCGCTTCCATTCGCGCATCGCCGCGACGAAACACGCCGCCATCGATTGCGTCGGCTTGGCCGACAGCGAGCGGTAGAGTTCCTCGATCGATTGCCCCGACCAGAATGCCTGTTCGAAGCGGTCCATCGCGCGCTTGGTGCGCGAATACAGAAATATCTTGTCGATCGCGATCGCCCAGACCCAGACCGAGCAGGCGAGCAGTCCCAGCATGACCGTTTTCACGACCAAGTGGGCCTGCAGGAACAGGGTGATCAGCGAGACGTCGCTGGATGCCAGCGGCAAGGCTGACTGAGCCACGTCAGCGGGATTCATGTCCGGTATCCTCTCAACGCAGGTATCCCAAATCCCCCGGAGCCAAATCTTTCGAAGGCATGGGCTGCCGGTTCCACAGCCGCGCGTCAGCCGCGGCGGTAAGCCTGCGCGAGAGCCCTGTTCTGTGTCGCATGGGTGGCCCGTCCAAAGCCGGGTCCTGCATCCCCTGCCAACATGTCAAAACGAGGGCTATCCGCCCGTCTTTCCG
>JAYSPJ010000349.1:0-7766 GCA_043722155.1 Bradyrhizobium sp. | reverse complement strand
CGAGCCGATCGCCGCGGTCGCAAGTGCCGGGCCGCCGCGGCCGACCTTGGCCATCTTGTTACCCTCGAGCGCGGTCGCCATCGATGCGCTCTCGCCGGGCGTGTTGATGAGGATGGCGGTGGTCGATCCGCCGTACATGCCGCCGTAATAGATTCCGGCGAACATGATCAGCGAGCCGCCGGGATCGAGCTTGTAGGTCACCGGCAGCAGCAACGCGACCGTGAGCGCGGGACCGATGCCGGGCAGCACGCCGACCGCGGTGCCGAGGAACACGCCGATCAGCGCATAGAGCAGGTTCATGGGCTGGGCCGCGACCGCCATGCCATGCGCGAGTGCGGCGAAGGTGTCCATTACAGCAGTCTTTCCAGCGGGCCGGCGGGAAGGCTCAAGGTCAGCAGCCGATCGAAAGCCAGATAGATCAGGGTGGTCATCACCAGGGCGATGGCGAAGTCGGCGAGAATGGCGCGCCGTCCAAAGGCAGCCGACGTGGTGACGAACAGCGCCGACGTCGCAAGGATAAAGCCGCCGCCAAGGCCGATGATGGCGATCAGAAGCGCCAACCCGGCGAGAATCAGCCACACCGCCCCGGGGTCGGCGCTCTCGCGCGGCGGCAGGTTGCCGCGCAGCGCGTCGATCAGATTGCCGATCGAAAGAATGCCGAGCCCGACGGCGATGACGACCGGCATCGCCTCGGGCCCCATGCCGTAGACCGTGTTGGATTGCAGTTGGCTCGCGTCCCACACCAGCACCGCGGCAAGGGCCGCAAGCGCCACGGCAATGACGATACCCGCACGATCGGTACGACCCGACGCCGGAGCATGCGGAAGATCGCCGGAAGCGCCATCCGGCGTCATGATTTGACGAGGCCGACCGACTTCAGCACGTCGGTGACGCGCACCGTTTCCTTCTTCAGGAAATCCGAGAACGCATCGCCGGCAAGATACGCGTCATCCCAGCCCTTCTGTTTGAGGATGGCCTTCCAAGCGTCGGACTTGACCATCTTCTCCACGGCTTCACCAAGGGCCTTCTTCTGTTCCGCCGTGATGCCGGGAGGCGCCATCACCGAACGCCAGTTGGCGAGCACGAGGTCGATCCCCTGCTCCTTGAAGGTGGGAATATCGACGCCGGCGATGCGCTTTTCCGAGGTGACGCCGAGCGCGCGCAGTTTGCCGGATTTGATCTGGCCGTCATATTCGCTCAGCCCCGAAATGCCGGCGGTGACTTTCGCGCCAAGAATGGCCGCCAGCGATTCGCCGCCGCCGGAAAATGGAATGTAGTTGATCTTCCTGGCGTCGGCGCCGACCGTCCCCGCGAACAGCGCCGCCATCACATGGTCGACGCCGCCGGCCGAGCCGCCGGCGAAGGTTACCTTGGCGATGTCCGCTTTGAGCGCGGCGGCAAGATCCTGCGCCGTCTTGATCGGTGAATTCGCCGGCACCACGATCACCTGGATCTCCTCGGTGAGGCGCGCAATCGGCGTCACCTGGTCGAGGGTAACAGGCGATTTGTTCATGGCCAGCGCGCCCACCATGACGAAACCGTTCACCATCAGCTGGTTGCCGTCGCCCTTGGCGCCGTTGACGAACTGCGCGATGCCGACGCTGCCGCCGGCGCCCGCGACGTTGGTGACCTGGACGCTGCGCGCGATCCCGGCGGCGACCAGGGCCTGCTGCATCGCGCGCGCGGTCTGATCCCACCCGCCTCCCGGCGCCGCCGGCGCCATCACCTTGAGTTCGAGCTGCTGCGCGAGCGCCGGAGCGCCCACGCCAAGCGTCAGCGCAACTACCGCGCCCAGCAGGCGCATAGGAAACGGGGTCATTGGAGTTCTCCAGGCTGATGCGGTGCAGTTGTTGTCGATGATTGCCGCATCGTATTATTTTGTCGCATAACATTCCTAAAATCCGCCGCTGTCCAGAAAGGACCATTGTTCGGCGGCGTGTTGTCTCACCAAGAAAGAAGCTGGATTGCTTCGCTCGCAATGACGGCGTCCTAACTCCGGACATGCCGAACCATCCCGCGGCGCAATTGCGCCCGAGGATTTGTCAGTCATCCGCCCCAAGGAGGGCGCAGGGAAGACCGGGTGCGCGCTGCACCCGCGGTCTCGTGTGCAAAGTTGTGCGAAAATAGCGCACACGAGCATACAGGTTCAGCGGAGACACTCCGGCCTTCCCTGCGCAATGGCTTTACGGCTTATATCGCGCTCACCCCGGGGTATCGGGCTTTCTTGCCCCCGTCGCCTCACGGAATTTGGCACGTCAGCCCGGTCGGGCTGACGTACCTCCGCAAGACTTGACGCCGACCACTGAGGCGTCGGATCCACACGACTTCACCGTACGCTTCAGCGCCGTTCGTCTGCGTGCCGTTGATCGCTCACGGGAAACCCGCCCTGCGACCACCTGCGCGCCCGACGCTGCCGCGTCAACCGCATCCCGTCCCTACGTTCGTGACGATGGCCAACGCCCCTCATCGGAACGGGATGCGATGGATATGAAGTGATTTGCGATTTCTGAAAAGCAGAATATTTTTACGGAAGGGGGCTGGACAGGCAATCCGCCGCTCTCACAGTGATTTGCCCGTCGGGTAGTCACAGAAGGGTTGCACCGTGCCTTGCGTGCCGAAATTGGATGGCGCAGCGGCAGAGGCACCTTGCCAATCAGATCGAACACTGTCGCAGTTAGCTCCTCGACTTTGACGTCTCCCTGCCCTATATTTTGGCCATGACAAAGCTCCTCAATGAAGCAGTGGAGGTCGTGCGTCGTCTGCCGTCAGACGATCAGGATGACATCGCGCGCGCCATGATGCAGCTTGCAGGCTCCGATGTTGCTGCGCCGGTTGTCCTTTCGCCCGAAGAGCGCGAGGCGATTGCCCGCTCCAGGGCCGCCGCTGACCGCGGTGAATTCGCAACCGACGAACAGGTGCGGGCTGTCTGGGCCAAGCATGGTCTATGAGGCTACGCTATACGCTTCCCGCCCTCGCCGACCTTACATCCATTCTAGATTACATCGCTGATCGTTCCCCGCAGGGAGCCGCACGCCGCGGCATCGCCTTGATGGACGACGGCCGCCGGCGCGACGTGCTGGCCACCTGGCTCACCGACGATCTGCCAGCACGCTTTGCCCAACGGATTCTGCCGATTGATCACGCGGTTGCCGAACAGTGGGGCGACCTGATGGCGCAGAGCCGCCGAAGGGGCATTGCGTTATCCGTCATGGATGGCTTCTTTGCCGCGACCGCGCTCGCCAAAGACCTCACGCTGGTCACGCACAACGTCAGGGATTTTGCGGCATTCGGCGTGCCGCACCTCAACCCGTGGGACGAATGAGCCGACCCCGGTTGCCTCTCACGCAAAACGCCGCTGCGGATTTCTCCGCAGCGGCGTGTCGTTGCCGCGTTGTGAACGGTTACAGCAGCCCCGCGCCGCGCGCCCACTTGTATTTCGCGCCGAGCACCGCGACCGGGATTTCGGTCGAGTAGGCGTAGGCGACGATGCCGTTCTGGTAGAGATAGTCGGCGGCCTCCTCGACTTCGATATCGCCGGCCAGCGAGGCCACGATCGGCTTCTCGATGCCCCTGGCCTTCATCTCGTTCTTCACCTCGACCATGTTCCGCGCGAACACCATCGGCGGCGTGACGATGGTGTGCCAGTAGCCGAGGATCAGCGCGTGGATGCGCGGGTCTTCGAGTCCGAGCTTCACGGTGTTGACGTACGTGATCGGCGGCTCGCCGCCGGTGATGTCGATCGGATTGCCGGCCGCACCGAACGGCGGGATGAATTTGCGGAACGCCGCGTCGAGGTCCGGCGGGATCGTCATCAGCGACAATTTGTTGTCGATGCAGGCGTCCGACAGCAGCACGCCGGAGCCGCCCGCCCCGGTGATGATGACGACGTTCTCGCCCTTCGGCGTCGGCAGCACCGGAATGCCGCGGGCAAATTCCAGCATGTCGCGCAGCGAGCGGGCGCGGATCACGCCGGACTGGTTGAACACGTCCTCGTAGATCTTGTCGTTGCCGGCCAGCGCCCCGGTATGCGAGCTCGCGGCCTTGGCGCCGGCCGAGGTGCGGCCGGCCTTCAGCACCACGATCGGCTTCTTCTTCGACACCCGCTTGGCGACCTCGGCGAAGGCGCGGCCGTCCTTCAGATCCTCGCAATGCTGCGCGATGATCTGGGTGTTGTCGTCCTGTTCGAAGAACGTGAGCAGATCGTCCTCGTCGATATCGGACTTGTTGCCGAGGCCGACGATGGCCGAGACGCCCATCTTGGCGGAGCGCGAAAATCCGATGATCGCCATGCCGATGCCGCCGGATTGCGACGACAGCGCCGCCGAGCCCTTGACGTCGTAGGCGGTGCAGAACGTCGCGCACAGATTGGCGTGGGTATAATAGAAGCCGTAGATGTTCGGCCCCATCAGGCGAATGCCGTATTTCTGGCCGATCGCCTGGAGTTCCTCCTGGCCCTTCATGTTGCCGGTTTCGGCATAGCCCGAGGGAATCAGGATCGCGCCGACGACTTTCTTCTCGCCGCATTCGATCAGCGCGCCGGCGACCAAGCTCGCCGGAATCGCGAACACCGCAATATCGACCTCGCCGGGAATGTCCTTGACCGACTTGTAGACCTTCTTGCCGAGGATCTCGTCGGCCTTGGGATGGATCGGGTAAATTTCGCCCTTGTAGCCGCCGTTGATGAGATTCTTCATCACGGAGTTGCCGATCTTGCCGTTCTCGGCGGACGCGCCGATCACCGCCACCGCCTTCGGCTTCATGATCCGGTTCATCTGGCGCACGATGTCGTCGTGGTTGGGGCGCGGGCGCGGCGGAGGCGGATCGAAGTCGACGACGATGCGGACGTCGGCGGCGATCGCATTGGCCTTGGTGGCGAACACCGGATTGAGATCCATCTCGCTGATCTCGGGGAAATCGCTGATCAGGTTGGAAACGTTGACGATGATGTCGGCGATGGCGTCGCGGTTGGCGGGGTCGCTGCCGCGCACGCCCTTCAGCATCTCGTGGGCCTGGATGCCGTCCAGCATCGAGAGCGCGTCCTGCCTGGTCGCCGGCGCGAGGCGGAAGGTGATGTCCTTCAACACCTCGACCAGCACGCCGCCGAGGCCGAAGGCCACGAGCTTGCCGAACGATCCGTCGGTCACGGCGCCGATGATGACTTCCTGGCCGCCCAGCAGCATCTGCTGCACCTGGATGCCTTCGATCCTGGCGTCGGCCTTGTACTTTTTGGCATTTGCCAGAATGGTCGCGTAATTCGCCTCAGCCTCGGCGGCGGTCTTGACGCCCACCATCACGCCGCCGGCCTCGGTCTTGTGCAGGATATCCGGCGAGACGATCTTCATGACCACCGGGAAGCCCATGTCGGCGGCGAGCTTGGCCGCCTCGGCGGCGGATTTGGCCACGCCTTCCTTCGGAACCGGGATGCCGTAGGCATCGCAGACCAGTTTGCCTTCCGGCGCCGTTAGACTTGTGCGCTTGTCCGCCTTGACCGCATCCAGAATTTTGCGGACCGCATCTTTGGAATTCGACATTGGCTTCCTCCTTGACGTCTGTTTTTTAATTCCATCAGCGGCGCACACGAACACCGGAACCGCGCTTTCAGGCGTGGATTCGGTCGGGTTGCCCGATCGCAAACGCGGGTCCGCGTCCACTTCAGCATTTGGTGCGGCCACTCCGGCCAGTTATGGCATTTGGTATGCCAGCAACGAGCTTGTCAAGGCGAGCACAGGGACGGAAGTGCCGAAAACAACGGCAACTTGACATGGTGGTATTTGGTATGCCAAAAATTGTTTCGGATTTCTTCTGTTAAAAGACGGCTCCCCCCACGGAGGAGATCAGTCATGCCCGCACGGAAACCAACCAAGGCGCCGCCACCCATGGCTGAGGCTGAAATCGCGATCGTCCGCATTGCGCCGGAGACCAGCTTCAAGAACAAGGCCTACGAAGCCTTGAAAGAGGCCATCCTCAAGATGGACATCTACGCGACGCCCGAGCAGGTGATGCTCGACGAGCGCGCGCTGTCGGAGCGTCTCGGCGTCAGCCGGACCCCGATCCGCGAAGCCATCGCGATGCTGGAGCAGGACGGCTTCGTCAAGACCGTGCCACGCCGCGGCATCATGGTGGTGCGCCGCACCAAGACCGAGATCGTCGACATGATCCGGGCCTGGGCCGCGCTCGAGAGCATGGCCGCGCGGCTGATCACGACCACCGCGCGCAAGAAGGACATCTCGGCGCTGCGCGACTTCTTCAAGGATTTCGGCAAGGATCGCCTGCCGCAGGACCATATCGAGGAATATTCCAAGGCCAACATCGCCTTTCACCAGGCGCTGATCTCGCTGTCGGAATCGCCGGTTCTGGTCGACATGACCAACGATATCCTGCTGCATGTTCGCGGCTACCGGCAGCTGACCATCGGCCGCGTCGACCGCACCGCAACCTCGTTGCCGGAGCACATGGCGATCATCGAGGCGCTCGAGGAGCGCGATACGGAGCTCGCGGAAAAGCGCGCCCGCGATCACACGCTTGGCCTTGCCGCCTATGTCGAAGCCCACGGCCAGGAGCTGTTTTAGAAGAGAATTGTTTTAGCGAACTATTTTAGCGCAAACGACGGACCAGTCCGTACCAAGAAACGATCAGGGAGAAGCGGAATGTCCGCAGTAGTACAAAGCATCGACGCCAACGCCGCCGACGAACGCGAACAGACCGACGGCTTCAACCTCATCATCGATGCGCTCAAGCTCAACGGCCTGAATACGATCTACGGCGTGCCAGGCATTCCGATCACCGATTTCGGCCGCATGGCGCAGGCCGCCGGCATCCGCGTGCTCTCGTTCCGCCACGAGCAGAACGCCGGCTATGCCGCCTCGATCGCCGGCTTCCTGACCAAGAAGCCGGGCGTCTGCCTCACCGTCTCGGCGCCGGGCTTCCTCAACGGCCTGACCGCGCTGGCGCACGCCACCACCAACTGCTTCCCGATGATCCTGATCTCGGGCTCGTCCGAACGCGAGATCGTCGACCTGCAGCAGGGCGACTACGAGGAAATGGATCAGCTCGCCATTGCCAAGCCGCTGTGCAAGGCCGCGTTCCGCGTGCTGCATGCCGCCGACATCGGCATCGGGCTCGCCCGCGCGATCCGCGCCGCCGTCTCCGGACGCCCGGGCGGCGTCTATCTCGATCTGCCCGCCAAACTGTTCGGCCAGGTGATGGATGCCGAGGCCGGCAGGAAGTCGCTGGTCAAGGTGATCGACGCGGCCCCCGCCCAGATCCCCGCCCCCGCCGCGATCAAGCGCGCGCTCGACGTGCTCAAGAGCGCAAAGCGTCCGCTGATCATCCTCGGCAAGGGCGCGGCCTATGCGCAGGCCGACGACGCGATCCGCAGTCTGGTCGAGAAGAGCGGCATTCCGTTCCTCCCCATGAGCATGGCCAAGGGCCTGTTGCCCGACACCCATCCGCAATGCGCCGGTGCGGCGCGCTCGACGGTGCTCAAGGACAGCGACGTCGTGATGCTGATCGGCGCGCGGCTGAACTGGCTGCTGTCGCACGGCAAGGGCAAGACCTGGGGCGAGGCCCCGAAGAAATTCGTCCAGATCGACATCGAGCCGAAGGAAATGGACTCCAACGTGGAGATCGTCGCCCCCGTGGTCGGCGACATCGGCTCGTGTGTCTCGGCGCTGCTCGAGGGCATGGGCGCGAACTGGGCAGCTCCGCCGTCCGACTGGACCGCCGCGGTAGCCAGGAAGCGCGACGAGAACGTCGCCAAGATGGCG
>JAYSPJ010000348.1:0-4726 GCA_043722155.1 Bradyrhizobium sp. | reverse complement strand
GAAGCCTTCGTCGCCGCCGAGGTGACGCTCGGCAGCCATCTCGCCGAACAGCTGGCGGTGGCCTTTACCGCGCCGGCGCAGCGCATGATCGGGCAATATTTGATCGATCTGGTCGACGAGGCGGGTTATCTGCCGCCGGATCTGGGGCAGGCTGCCGAACGGCTGGGGGCGTCGCAGGCGGAGGTCGAAGCGGTGCTCGCGGTGCTGCAGAAATTCGATCCGCCCGGCGTTTGCGCGCGATCCCTCAGCGAGTGCCTGGCGATCCAGCTGCGCGAACTCAACCGCTACGACCCCGCGATGCGGGCGCTGGTCGAGCATCTCGATCTGCTGGCCAAGCGCGATATCGCTTCCCTGCGAAAGCTGTGCGGCGTCGATGATGAGGATATCACCGACATGATCGGTGAAATTCGCAGGCTCAACCCGAAACCCGGCCTGAAATTCGGTTCGGCCCGGACCCAGACCATGGTGCCGGACGTGTATGTGCGGCCGGGCCCCGATGGCGGCTGGCATGTCGAACTCAACAGCGACACTCTGCCGCGCGTGCTGGTCAACCAGATCTATTACACCGAGTTGTCGAAGAACATCCGCAAGGACGGCGACAAGTCGTATTTCAGCGATTGCCTGCAGAACGCCACCTGGCTGGTACGCGCGCTCGATCAGCGCGCCCGCACCATCCTGAAGGTCGCGAGCGAGATCGTGCGCCAGCAGGACGGCTTCTTCACCCACGGCGTCGCGCATTTGCGGCCGCTCAATCTGAAGGTGGTGGCGGACGCGATCCAGATGCATGAATCGACGGTGTCGCGGGTCACCGCCAACAAATATATGGCGACCAATCGCGGCAGTTTCGAATTGAAGTACTTCTTCACCGCCTCGATCGCATCCGCCGACGGCGGCGAGGCCCATTCGGCGGAGGCCGTCCGTCACCACATCAAGCAGCTGATCGACGCGGAAGACCCGGCCGTGGTCCTGTCCGACGACACCATCGTGGAACGATTGCGCGTTTCCGGCATTGATATCGCCCGTCGCACGGTCGCGAAGTACCGCGAGGCGATGCGAATCCCGTCCTCGGTGCAACGCCGCCGCGACAAGCAAAGCATGCTCGGTAATGCCCTTTCGGCGCCTGCCGCATCCACCGACCGGTCCCGGGACACCGCCCCGGCCTGATTGCGTCCCCGCCAAATCGGGATAGTGTCGGTTCCGTTCCAGACCAATCGAGGCATCAAATGACTCTCCGGATCTCGGGAAAAAGCATCAGCGTCGGCGACGCCCTGCGTGGGCGCGTCAGCGAGCGCACCGATGAAGTCCTGCGCAAGTATTTCGACGGCAACTATTCCGGCCACATCACGCTGAGCAAGGACGGTTTCGGTTTCCGCACCGACTGCTCGCTGCATCTGGATTCGGGAATCACGCTCGAGGCCGATTCCAATGCCGCCGACGCCTATGCCAGCGCCGACCAGGCGCTGCTGATGATCGAAAAACGCCTGCGCCGCTACAAGAGCCGGCTCAAGGATCGCTCGGCGCGCAAGTCGCATGCCGAAGCGGTGGCGATGGTTGAATTGACGGCGCCGACCCTTCACGTTCCGAGCTACGTGATCGAGGCGCCGGCGGGCGAGGACGAGCACGATGAGGCAGGCTACAGCCCGGTCATCATCGCCGAGGCGACCACGTCGCTGAAGCGATTTTCGGTCAGCCAGGCGGTGATGGAACTGGACCTGACCGGGGCCGCCTGCCTGGTGTTCCAGCACGGCTCCAGCGGGCGCGTGAACATCATCTACCGGCGGCCGGACGGCAACGTCGGCTGGATCGATCCCCCGGTGCTCACGTCGGAGGGATAGGCGAGTACCGCCATTGACGCGCCCAGGGAGCCTCCCTATGGTCCGTGGCCTTCAAGGGCAGGAGACTTCAAGGGCGAGAACCGGGGACAACTACGCCGGGTGTTGGCACCGGTCTTGCGTTGGAGTAGGAGAAGGCCCGTAGAAGCCCTGATGGGCACCCGGGTGCTGGCCTGCTACCGCTCCCCAAGTTCTTGACGTCGCCCCTCTAAACCCTATTTCGCAACCTGACGGCTCAATTCACCTCGGAACGCCCCATGACGATTACCGATCTGGTCGCGCCCGAGGCGATTCTCCCGGCGTTGAAGGTCAACAGCAAGAAGCAGGCGCTGCAGGAACTGGCGGCGCGGGCGGCCGTCCTGACCGGGCAGAATGAACGCTCGGTTTTCGAGGTTCTGCTGCAGCGCGAGAAGCTCGGCACCACCGCCGTCGGCTACGGCGTCGCCATCCCGCACGGCAAGCTCCCCAAGCTGGAAAAACTGTTCGGCCTGTTTGCCCGCCTCGAGCGCCCGATCGATTTCGAATCGATGGACGGCCAGCCGGTCGATCTGGTGTTCCTGCTGCTGGCCCCGGAAGGCGCCGGCGCCGATCACCTGAAAGCGCTGGCGCGAATCGCGCGACTGTTGCGCGACCAGGACGTCGCCAAGAAGCTGCGCGCCTCGCGCGACGCCCAGGCGATCTATTCGGTGCTGGCGCTGCCGCCGGCCAGCGCGGCATAGTCGTAAGTTTCTCGAGCTGGTCCTCGCGCGTCGCATCTGCCCGCTCCGTTGGTCCGATCAACGCAATCCGCCCGGATCGCTTTTCTTGGCTAGCGCGACGTAAACCCAAAGGGTGGCAAGGCGGTCCACATCCTGCCAGACGCGTCGCGCATCGGTTGGGAAGTCCCAATCATTTTAGGGTGTTGCTTTCGTCTTGAGATTTCGCGACGTCCTGCGTCTTCCCGCGGCAGGTATCCGTAATTCTACCCAGCCAGAGCGAGGACAGTCCGGTCAGCCATTAACGGAACGCATGGTCGTCCGCTGTTATTTTGTCCGCGATTGAAATGTTTTGCGGTCAACATGCCAGCTTCACGAATGCAGAATGCATGTATCGTCGCTGTCGCAGGCTTTGCGCTTTGGCTGGTCAATGGCGTGAGCGTGCGGGCCGAATTGTTGCGCACCGGAGGCACCGGCGCGACGCTCGAGACGCTGCGACGTCTCGGGGCGGCGTTCACGGCAATCGAACCGGACACCCGGATCGAGGTCATCGAAGGACTCGGCAGTTCCGGTGGGATCGCCGCGGTCGCCGCCGGCGCCATCGGATTTTCAATTTCCGGGCGTCCGCTCGGCGCAACCGACGATGGATCACTGAAAGCGACGGTCATCGCACGCACGCCCTTCGGCCTCGTCAGCTCGCATCGGAATCCCGGAGATATCAGGAGTGCCGACATCGCCGATCTGTTTGGGTCCGCGACCTCGGTGTGGGCCGACGGCAAGCCGGTGCGTCCCATTCTGCGGCCAAAGACTGATAGCGATTCTCTTCTGCTAATAGGCTCTTTCCCGAACATGGCCGCCGCCATGGAGAAGGCGCGGCAACGTGCCGAAATTCCCGTGGCGGCCACAGATCAGGACAATGCCAGGCTCGCCGAGGGGATCGCCGGTTCGTTGACCGCCATGACCTTGGCGCAAATGCAGACCGAAAACCTGCGGCTGCGTTTCCTGACGATCGATGGTGTCGCACTGACGCTGGAGAATTTCGAAAGCGGCAAATACCCCTATGGCAAGGATCTCCATCTGGTCGTTTCATCCCGGACCACGCCTGCGCTCGAGCGCTTCGTTGCGTTCGTTCGCTCGCCCGGGGGGACCGCGGTCCTGCGCGCCAGTGGCAGCCTGCCGGTACGCCGATGATCAAAACTTCGCAACTAAGGCTGACCGAGGACCGCTTGCTTTTGCGCCGGATGGTGCAGTCGAGCGCCATGATCGTCGCGTTGCTTGTCGCGCTGGTGCTGCCGCTCGGGTACGCGCTGATCGCCTATCAACACGAGTCGGCCATTGCCGAAATCAGCGCACAGCGCAGTGCGAAACGGGTGGCGGGTTTCATTTTCCAGCATCCGAGCCTTTGGGAATTCAACACCGAGCGCCTGGCGGAGATCATTGGATCGCGCCGCACCGACACCACGCAAGATGTGCAGCGGCGGATCGTGAAACCGGGCGGCAAGGTCGTGGTCACGCGCGGCACGATGTCCGCATACTTAACCATGGTTCAGCGTGCGCCGATCGTGGTTGGGGGCATTGCGCTGGCGCAACTCGAACTCGAAGTTTCGCTCGATCCTCTGCTGCTGCGGATCGGGTTCGGTGCATTCATTGGTTGTTGCCTCGGGCTGATAGCCTACTTCGCCTTTCGCGGCTTGCCGCTTTACGCGCTGGATAACGCACTGGGCGATATCGAGCGGCTTCAAGCCCGCATGGTCGAGAAGAACGAAGAACTGACCGCGCAGAATCACAAGCTGACCGAGCAGGAACAGGCGCTCCAACAGCGCTCCAGACAGCTCGCCTGCGCTCAGCACCTGGGCAAGATCGGTGACTGGAGCTATCAGCTCGGCGACACCGAGTTGTGGTGGTCGCCCGAAATCTTCCGGCTTCTCCGCTATGACCCGGCAAGCTTTCACGCCAGCCGCGACGCCGTGATGGCGATTTATATGGGAGACGGTGCTCGCCGCGTGATCGAGTCGCAATCGGATGTGATGCGCAACGGGTTGGCCAATGGCATCGACGTCAAGGTCAGGCGCGGCGACGGCTCGGTATGCGACGTCGTCGTCACGAGCCAGGCGATGGCCAATGATGATGGCCATACCGTCGGCTTCTTCGGCACCATTCAGGACATTACCGAGCGCAAGGTTGCCGAGGAACAACTCG
>JAYSPJ010000347.1:0-2718 GCA_043722155.1 Bradyrhizobium sp. | reverse complement strand
GTCAAACCTCATCCTGAGGCGGCCGCGAAGTGGCTGTCTCGAACGATGGGCCGCAATACCGATTTGTAATTCCAGGTACTCGTTCAAGGACCGCATCATCATGCCCGGGCATCTGACAGTCACCGACGAAGACGCTGCGCGCGCGATCGCGTTGCGAGCAGCGGCCTCGGGAAATCGTCGTGCCGCCGTTCGATCGTAGCATCATGAAACATTGGCGTTGTCAGATCCTTGCCGCGGTCATGCTGGCGACGGCGCTCGTCCCTGCCTCGCGCGCGTCGGCGCAAACGGCACCGGTCGAACTGCGCATTCTCGCCATCAACGATTTTCATGGCTACCTGCAGCCGCCGCCGGGCGGCATCCGGATCGATAATCCCGCCGACAAGGCCGACAAGATCGCGGTCGAGGCCGGCGGCGCCGAGCACATGGCGACCGCCGTCAGGCAATTGCGCGAGGGACACACCAACACGATCTTCGTCGCCGCCGGCGACCTGATCGGCGCCAGCCCGTTTCTGTCGGCCATGTTCCACGACGAGCCCACCATCGAATCGCTCGACAAAATGGGGCTTGCGCTCACCGCGGTCGGCAATCACGAATTCGACGAGGGCAAGGACGAGCTGCTGCGGATGCAGAACGGCGGCTGTCATCCAATCGACGGATGCCAGGGGCCGCATCCGTTCCTCGGCGCCAAATTTCGTTATCTCGCCGCCAGCACCTTCGAGAAGCGCACCGGAAAGACCGTGCTTCCCGCCTATGAGATCAGGGAGTTCGGCGGCATTCCCGTCGGCTTCATCGGCCTGACCTTGAAAGGCACGCCGAACCTGGTGTCGCCGACAGGCGTCGCCGACCTGGAATTCAGGGACGAGGCCGACACCGTGAACGCGCTGCTGCCCGAACTGAAGGCGCGCGGCGTCGAGGCCATCGTGGTGCTGATCCATGAAGGCGGCTTCCCGACCGGCGATTACAATGAATGCCCCGGCATATCCGGACCGATCGTCGACATCGTCAAAAAATTCGGCCGCGCGGTCGATGTGGTGGTCAGCGGCCATACCCATCGGCCCTATGTCTGCGACATCGACGGACGGCTGGTCACGTCGGCCGACAAATACGGCACCGTCGTCACATCAATCGATCTGAAGCTCGATCCCGTCACCCGCGACGTCATCAGCGCCAGCGCCGACAACGTCATCGTCCGCACCGACGCCTTTGCCAGGGACCCGCAACAGACCGCCCTGCTCGACTCCTACGATCGCCTGGCCGCTCCGATCGCCGGCCGTCCGGCGGGGTCGATCACCGAAACGCTGTCGCGCATGCCCAACGACGCCGGCGAAAGCGTGCTCGGCGATATCATCGCCGACGCCCAGCTGGCCGCGACCCGAGCCGAGGCCAACGGCGGCGCGGTGATCGCCTTCACCAATCCGGGCGGCGTCCGCAGCGATATTCTCAGGAAGGAAGACGGTGCGGTGAATTACGGCGACGTGTTCGCGAGCCAGCCGTTCCGCAACCAGCTGGTGACGCTGACGCTGACGGGGATGCAGATCAAGAACATGCTCGAGCAGCAGTGGTTCGACCCGAAACGGCCGCGGATTCTGCAGGTCTCGAAGGGTTTCAGCTACAGCTGGGACGCCGCCAGGCCCGATGGCGACCGCGTCGCCGCCGACAGCCTGTCGCTGCATGGACAGCGCATCGATCCCGCGAGGGGCTATCGCGTCACGGTGAACAATTATCTGGCGGTCGGGGGCGACGGATTCACCGTCTTCAAGGAAGGCACTGCGCAGCAGGTTGGCGTCTACGACGTCGACGCCCTGTTCCAATATTTCAAGGCCAACAGTCCGATCGCGCCAGCCACGGGAAATCGCATCGTGCGAATGAACTGAAATGCCGGCGATATCGGCGGGCTAGAGCTGACTATGTGAGATCGGTGAGTCGCTTGCTGCCCATGCTTCGAGACGCTCGCGCCGCTCGCTACTCAGCATGAGGTTGTTGCGTTTCAACAAGTTAACCTCATCCTGAGGAGGCCACGAAGTGACCGTCTCGAAGGATGGGCAGCAATACCGATTTATGATTCCAGTACTAGCTCTTTCCCAGGCTGCGCCGACCGCCTAGATTAGCCGCTCCTCGTAAAGCACTTCCCGCGCCAGGATATTGCATGACCACACTGCTGCTGACGCATCCGGCCTGTCTCGACCATGCCACGCCGCCGGGCCATCCGGAACGCGCCGACCGGCTGCGCGCGGTCGGCGAGGTGCTCGGCGAAGACCGCTTCAACGCCCTGGTGCGCGGCGAGGCGCCGGAGGGCAGTCTGGATTCGGTCACGCTGTGCCATGGCGAGCACTATGTCGGGGAACTCCGCCATGTGGCCCCATCGAGCGGTCTGATCTATCTCGATGGCGACACCTCGATGTCGCCGGGCACCTGGGAGGCCGTGATGCGCGGCGTCGGCGGCGCGGTCACCGCCACCGATGCGGTGATGTCGGGCAAGCATGACAATGCGTTCGTCGCGATACGTCCCCCGGGCCATCACGCCGAAATCAACAAGCCGATGGGCTTCTGCTTCTTCGACAATGCGGCCATCGCCGCACGCCACGCCCAACGCAAATACGGCATCGCCCGCGCCGCGGTGGTCGATTTCGACGTCCACCACGGCAACGGCACCCAGGATATTTTCTGGGCCGATCCGACCGTGATGTATTGCTCGACGCACCAGATGCCGCTGTTTCC
>JAYSPJ010000346.1:0-11814 GCA_043722155.1 Bradyrhizobium sp. | reverse complement strand
GGCCCGAGGCGTTCTTCACTCGCTCCGCCGGCAGCGTTCCGAGCGAGATGTTGTTGGTCGGCACCATCGCCATCATCATGCCGATGCCGCGCAGGATCTGCGGCACCAGCAATTCATAGAAATCGTAGTCGCGGGTGATCCAGGTCATCTGGTACGAACCGAGCCCGAAGATGCAGAGCCCGGCCGCGATGATGTAGCGCATGTCGACCTTCAGCATGAGCCGCCCCACGATCGGCGCGGTCAGGAACATGGTGATCCCGGACACGAACATGGTCTCGCCGATCATCAGCGCGCTGTAGCCGCGCACTTCCGCCAGATAACGCGGATACATATAGGTCAGGCCGTAGAGGCCGATGCCGACGCAGAACGAGATCAGGCAGCCGATGCCGAAATTGCGGTCGGTGAAGGTCCTGATATCGACGATCGGTTCTTCCACCGTCAGCACGCGCCAGAAGAAGGCGATCGCGGAGGCCGCGCAGATCGCGGCGCAGACCGCGACCGAGGTATCCTGCAGCCATTGGGAATGCGGCCCTTCCTCCAGCACATATTCGAGCGTTCCGAGAAAGCCCGCCATGAAGATCAGGCCCCACCAGTCGAACCGCTCCAGCAGCTTGAAGTTCGGCTGATCGAAATCGACCAGCGCCAGCACGCCGACGGTGATGCCGATGCCGGGCACGATGTTGATGAAGAACAGCCAGTGCCAGGACAGCCAGTCGGTGATGATTCCGCCGACCGTCGGGCCGACGGTCGGCGCCAGGGTGGCGACCAGGCCGATGATCGGGCCGACGATGTAGAACTTCGAACGCGGAAACACCGTATAGGCGGAAGCGAACACGGTGGGGATCATGCCGGCGCCCATGAAGCCCTGGATCGCGCGCCACACGATCATCTGCTCGATGGTCGAGGCGAAACCGCACAGCAGGCTTGCGATGGTGAAGCCGGAGGCGGAAATCGCAAACAGCAGGCGGGTGCCGAACGCCCGCGACAGGAAGCCGGACAGCGGAATCCCGATCACTTCGGCGATCAGATACGAGGTCTGCACCCACGACACTTCGGATGAGCTTGCCGACAGGCCGGCCTGGATCTCGGCGAGCGAGGCCGAGACGATCTGGATGTCCAGGATCGACATGAACATCCCGAACACCATGATGAGAAACGCGAACAGCCGCCGCGGCGGAATCCGCTCGGACGGCACGGCCGCGGCACTCATCATCGACGGCGGGGCGGTGGTGGCGTCAGCCATGGTCTGCTCGGGTCAGGACGGGCTCGTCGATCGGGCGCGCCGCCCGGTCGCCGCATCGTTATTTCGGATGAAGCATCGGCGCCGCATCGAGGTCGGCTTCGCTGTCGGCATCGGCGGCGCCCTCGTTGGTATCGACCGTGACATAGACCGACATGCCGGCGCGCAGCAGGTTCTGCTTGGCGACGTCCTTCGGCACGCGGACGCGGACCGGCAGCCGCTGCACGATCTTGGTGAAGTTGCCGGTGGCGTTGTCGGGCGGCAGCAGCGTGAACACCGAACCCGCCGCCGGCGAGATGCTGTCGACGCTGCCGGTGAACTTGCGGAAGCCGTAGGCGTCGACCTTGATCGTCACCGGCTGGCCCGGACGGATGCGCTTGAGCTGCGTCTCCTTGAAATTGGCGTCGATGAAGACGCTATTGAGCGGCACGAGGTTACCCAAACGCTGCCCGGCCTGGATGAAATCGCCGGTATTGACCATGCGGTTGGAGAAAGTGCCGTCGACCGGCGCGCGCACCGCGGTGAAGTCGAGGTCGCGCTGCGCCTTGGCGAGCGACGACTGCAATTCCGTCAGCTGCGCGCGGGCCTCGTTCTGCTGCGCCTTGGTCACCTCGACGTTGTCGCGCGCGGCGTCATAGGCCGCCTGCGCCGACTTCACCGCCGCCATGCCCTGGTCGCGACCGGCTTCCGACACTTCAAACGTGGCGCGCGAGGCAAATCCCTTGGTGCTCAACGCTTGTTGGCGCTCAAAGTCGAGACCGGCCCGTTTCAGGGAGGCTTCCGAGGAAGCGAGTTGCGCCCTGGACTGCTCGGCCGCGCTTTCCATCGCGGCAACCTGGCGGCCGATGCGGTCGATGGTGGCTTGCTGGGTCGCGATCTTGCTGCGCGCCGCGTCCACCGCAATGCGATAGTCGCCGTCGTCGATCCTGAAGATCACGTCGCCGGTCCGCACCACGACGTTGTCGCCGGGCAGGATGGCCGCGATGTGGCCGGACACCCGGGCGCCGAGCGTGGTGTTGTTGGCGCGCACATAGGCGTCGTCGGTGGAGACGTAAAAGCGTCCGACCAGAACGTAGTGAACGGCATAGCTGGCGGCGGCGAGCGCCAGCACCGCGACGACACCCATCAGGACCAGCTTGCGTTTGCCCGATTTCGGCGCAGCGGGATCGGCGTCGGCCGGCGCGCCGGCCGGTTTATCGACGGCGGGGCTCGCCGGCGCTTCGGCGGGGCGGCGAACAGCCGGCTCTTCCGAACCATGAGAACGGGGCTGGTCGGCGGCGGCGGAAGCTTCGCGCGAAAACTCGCCATCCGCCACATCCGGCTCGGGACGAAGGATGCGTGCGGCCTGGTCTCTCGCTGCGGCCATCACGGCCTCCCCAACTGCAATGTCACGACGCAGGCGCAGCCAAAACCAGCTGTTCCGCCTCACCCGATTTTCAAATTAGCATTGACCGAACGGTTCGGTCAAGATATATTAATGTCGCCAGACACTACAATGCTGTTTCCTTCGGCGGCGTATCCAGCACGGGAATCTTTCCGGAAAAGCTAAACCAATGGTTGCAGCAAAGCCCACACCCCTCCATCCCGTCGGCGACGAGGACTCGTCGAAGCGGCGTCAGATTGTCGACGGCGCGCGCAAGGTTTTCATGGATCTGGGCTTCGACGGCGCCAGCATGGGCGAAATCGCCCGCTCGGCCGGTGTTTCCAAGGGCACGCTCTATGTCTACTTCGCCGACAAGAGCCGGCTGTTCGAAGCCATCGTCGAAGAGGAATCGCTCGAGCAGGGCAAGGTGGCGTTCAATTTCGATCCCGAACGCGACGTCGCCGCCACGCTGATGGATTTCGGCCAGGCCTATATCCAGTTGCTGTGCCGGCCGGGCGGCGGATCGGCGATCCGGACCGTGATGGCGATCGCCGAGCGGATGCCGGAGGTCGGCCGGCGCTTCTACAACAATGTGGTGGCGCTCACCATTGCGAAGCTCGCCGCCTATCTCGAGGCGCATGTGCGATCCGGCGATCTCGACATCGAGGACTGCCAGCTGGCGGCGACGCAGTTCATGCAGATGTGCCAGGCCTCGCTGTTCATGCCGTTCGTTTTCCAGGCTGCACCCGCGCCTACGGCCGGACGCATCGCGGAGGTGGTCGGCAGCGCGACGCGGATGTTTCTGGCGGCGTATCAGACCAAACGGGACTGAGCGCGAAGACGTTTTCAAAGGACTCGACCGTCATCCCATCGTCCAGTGCAATGCGGTGCAACAATCCGCGCCTGCCATGGAACAAAGCGATCCGGATAGCCGTTGCCGAGCGATGAACCCGGAGTTGACTTCGGTCTGGACGCCGCCGGAACTCTCGTTCTGCGGGGCTTTATCTGAACCGACTCAGGTTCTCGGTTGGAAATCGAGAGACTTCAAGACCAGGGGAAAATAGCCCATGCGTGTCGTGATCCTTGCATTGTCGCTCCTGGGAATTCTGGTCATTGCAGATTCCGCCAAGGCCGGTCCGAGCATGACCACTCGCGACGTCTCGGCATCTGCCGATCCGGCGACCGTCGCCGACGAAGCGACGCAGGCAACCGAGGACCGGATCGGCCTCGACAAGCGAAAACGTCGCGACGTGCAGCGCCGGCTGACCGGACTCGGTTTCGACACCAGGGTCGACGGAAAGTTCAACAAGGCGACCCGTGCCGTCATTGCGCGCTGGCAGGCGGCCCGCGGTTATCCCGAAACCGGTTTCCTCAACACGTCGCAGCACCAGGCGCTGCTGACCGAGTCCATCTCGACGGCGCAAGCCAGCGCAACCGACAAGGCCAGTGACGACCGTCCGGCCCGCCGGCGCGGCGGTGCCCGCCAGCACCGCGGCTCCGGCGGTCCGATCGCCGCGATCGGCGGCGTCGTGGGCGGCGTGGTCGGCGGTGTGTTCGGCCGCCGCTAACCCGCCATCCATTGCGCGGAATCGCGTACACGCAGCCGGATCATTGGCCCTTGCCCGACACGCCGAAGTGATGGACGGATCGCGTCTGCAAATTCCACGAGCCCGACGCGGACGCGCCTTTTCGACATCAACTACCGGCGTGGTGACTCAAATGGCGAAAGCGGACATTCTGCCTCTCACGATTTCCGATACCCAGCCTTATCCCACGGCCGCGGGCCATTACCGCAACAAGCCGTTTGGAGGAGGTCGAGAATTATGACGATCGACAATCAAAAACTGGAGCAACTGCACGGCGTATATTCGCCTGCTCCATGGCCGCGCTGCCATTGCTCTTCCGGATACTTGCAAGGGCACGGCCGAAGACCGGTTCCGGCGCAACCCGCTGCCTACTCGGTAGCGGGTGGCGCCTGCTGGCGCGCGCCGCGGCAAGATTTGCCTCATGCCACGGCGCTTCCGCAAAGCTCTACTTCTTCTTGCGCGCGGCCGCCCGTGCATCGGCGACGGCCTGTTTGAAGCCGGCTGCATCCAGGACCCCCGGCACCCTGAATGTGCCGATAATGAACGCAGGCGTCCCTTGAAATCCAAATGCCTCGGCTTGCGCATTGTTGCGAAGCAACAGAGCCTCTATTGCCGGCTTGTGCGTTTCCATGTCTGCGGTCGCCCGATCGACATCAATACCGGCCTCTCCAAGCAATTTTTGGACGACGGCTTCGCTCAGCTTCGTGCTGGCCCCGATCAGTGCCGCGTGCGCCTCGTGGTACTTGTTCTGGTATTTGGCCGCGAGAACCATCTTGGCCGCGTACTGCGAGGCTCCGCCGAAGATCGGCCAGTCCTTCATCACGATGCGCAGCTTGCCGTCCTCCCTGGCGAGCTTGAGCAATTCGGGGGCGACTTTCTTGCAATAGGGACACTGATAGTCGAAGTATTCAACGATGGTGATGTCACCCCGTGGATTTCCGATCGACGGAATATCCGGGTCACGGAGCACGCTTTCCCTGAAGGCGTCCGCGCTCTCGCCCTGTGCTCCCGGCACAGAGCCGATGATCGCTCCAAGCGACAGCGTGAATGCGGTAACGGTAACGATGAGGGATTTCTTCATGGTGTGACCTGTTTCTGTTGAGGATTATTCGAGGCTGCCGCGGCTTCGTTGAACGCTGCCGATACAGCCGAGGTTGACAGGATTACCGGAAGGGCGATGCCGTCGGGGGCTGCGGGACCGAATACGAGGTTGAACGGGATACCGAAGCGCCCATGCTCCCGCATGAACGCCGCGATTTCGTCGTCCGGCTTTGTCCAGTCGGCCCGCATCGGCACGACATCCGCAGTCAACCGTCCCGCAACCTCCTGCCTGTCGATGACGAGAGCCTTGTTAATCTTGCAGGTGATGCACCAATCCGCCGTGACGTCGACGAACACGGTGCGCCCGGTGCCGACCAGCGTTCGCAGTTCGTTGCTGGAAAACGAGCGCCAGAGTATCTGAGTCCGGTCCTGCGTTTGCGACCGCGGCGCCATGGCAGCAAGCGCGACGACAATGATCGCGATCATCGCAGTCGCTACCGCCGCTTTTCTCGCAACGATGCCCTTCGACAGGCCGAAGACGATGAAACCCAGGGCCAAGGCGGCGCCCAGAGAGAGCGCCGGCAATCGCCCGGACACTTCGCCGAGCACCAGCAACAACCAGCCCGCCGTCGCCAGCAGCGCCACGCCAAAGAGTCGTTTGACATGAACCAGCCAGGGCCCGGGCCGCGGGATCGCGCTTGTCAGCGCAGGAAAAGCCGCCACGACCAGGTAAGGCGACGCCATGCCAATGCCGAGAGCAGCAAATATCGCAAATATCTCGGCGGTTCCCTGCGACAGCGCGAAACCCACGGCGGTCCCGACCAGCGGCGCCGAGCAGGGAGTTGCGAGCAATGTTGCCACGAAACCGCTCAGAAAATGCGACGTCGCCGATGTGCCGCCCGCGAGGCCACTTGCCCGGGTGAGAAAGCCCGAGGATATCGCGAGGTGAAACAGCCCGAACTGGCTCGCTGCGAACAGCGACAGGACGACGGCCATGCCGCCGAGAAACAGCGGCTGCTGAAACTGGATGCCCCATCCGACGCTGGCGCCGGCCCACTTCATGCCGGCAAGTGTGCCCGCCAGCAGCAGAAAGGACACCACGATGCCTGCGGCCGAAGCCGCGAATCCCTTGCGAACTCGGCCACGATCGCCGGTGCTGCCGTGAACGAACGAAAGCAGCTTCAGCGACAGCACCGGAAACACGCAGGGCATCAGGTTCAGAATGAACCCGCCGGCAAGCGCTATGCCGATCAAAGCGAATATGCTGTCCGGAGCATCCAGCGCCGGCCGCGGTGCCCCCGATCCATTTGTTGCTCCGGTGTATGCCAATGGCGCGGGCGACACCGCCAACACGGCTGCGTCGGCGGACATGACGGTTGCGGTCACCGGACGCGTGCGAAGGCTCTCGGCGGTCTCGCCAGGCAGATTTACGATCAGGGTCGCCCGATTGCCTTGATCGAATGTTGCGATCGGCTTGTCACCGCTGACCGGCGGATCGCTCTCGACGAAGACATCTGGCTCAAGGAGCGGCCTGTTCGACTCGACCTCGATCCGCAGCGACGCCGGCCCGGTTAGAGATCGCTCGATCGAGAGAACCGACAGCACACTGGAGGTGGCCAACGGCACCCTGGAGCGCCATGCATCGATGATGGCCGGGGAATCACCGCCGACGCCCGGCCGGATGGTGGTAGCGAGCGTGCGCTCCTCCCGAACACAGATGGTGCTGCAGGCGTAGATCGCGAGCTTCAGGCGGATGAGCGTCTCGACACCTGGATCCCGAACCTTGATCCTTACCGGGAACAGGACTTCACGTGCGTACCCTATCGTTTCGAAGCCGAGGATCGACAGCCTGGATGGCGCGGGCCAGTTCACCTCCGCGTCGACGATATTCGACGAGCCGGACCAATCGAATTCGGAGGGAAGGCCGGTGTCCCCGGGGGATTTCCAGTAGGTTTTCCAGCCGGAACCGAGGTTCAGACGGACGCCGATCCAAAGCTCCCGACCGCCTGCTTCGGAGTTTCCGGTCAGAAGGTCGGCCTTGATATCAGGCTTCTGGGCTGCCACTTGCGCGAAGGACTGGCCCTGCGCAGCGGCGACCGCGGATATCAGAGCGAGCGCGGCCATCGCGCGGAACAGGAGACGCATCATCTCGACACCTCGGCTCGGGTGCGGAGACTGGCCTCGATCGAGGAGGCCCCACGCGCTTCCTGTTGCGAGAGAACGACGACCCTTGACCCGACCGGCACACGATCGAACAGATCGATCACGTCCTGATTCAGGAGCCGGATGCATCCGCTCGAGACATTCTTGCCGATGCTTGCGGGCTCGTTGGTGCCGTGAATGCGAAACAGCGTGTCCTTGCCGTTCTGGAACAGGTACAGCGCACGTGCGCCGAGCGGATTCTCGATCCCTGCACCCATGCCTGCGCTGTACTTCTTCAATTCAGGCTGCCGGGCGATCATGGATGATGGCGGCGTCCAGGTCGGCCACTGCGCCTTGCGGCGAATGTCCGCCGTTCCGGACCATCCAAATCCGTCACGGCCCACACCTACCCCGTAACGCATGGCAAAGCCGCCTTCCTGCACGAGATAGAGAAACCTGGCATAGGGATCGACGACGATGGTGCCGGGCGGATGCTGGGTCGCGTAGCGGACGCGTTGCTTGACGTATTTCGGGTCGATGGTTCCAGCGTCGATCGCCGGAATCGTGAACGCGCTATCGGTAAGTGCGGGGTACTGGGGCTGCGGGGGCGGCGCATACGACGCCTGCTGGAGCGTTGCCTGATTGCAGGCTGCCAGCAGGACGGTCAATCCGGCTGCGCAAAGAGCGCGCAGGCACGGATGCGCCGCCGCACGGAGCGCGGCTAACGGCGATGTCATGAGAAGTCTCCGAAGGGATCTATGGACGCAAGGATGACGTCAGCGCGAAGCTGACCTTATGCGCCGGTCCGCGGAGGCCGAAACTGGGGAGCGGCAAGCCACTGCACATGGAGCAGCTTGTCAACGAACGGCACCACGCCGGCCCCGCCACGCGAGGCTTCCATCACTGTGGAAGTCTTGATCTCCAACCCAACCAGAGTGCCGACGCTGCACGACGTGCCCAGGGCGCCGGGCATCGCCCGTTGGCAGGGTTTGTCACCCTTGACCGAATGACTCTGCAGGAAGGCCGCGTGAGCGGCCTTCGAGGGCGCGCGCGCGAAGCCGGGCTGAAGGAACGACGCAAACATCCCCAGGATACACAACAGCGCAAGCAGGGAACGCCACAGGCCCTGTGGCCGGCTCGGCGTTCCGCGCCTGGAATCGATGAGGTACCCGTACATTTGCGCTTTCTGCTTCAGGCGTGCAGCGACAGGCAAGTCACCTCTGCGTGATGCTCCATCTATCCGCCTACATTACATTAGTGTTACCTATCCCGGGGATCGCCGACACGCCCGCGATCGATGTGCATTTCGACGAAGCCGGCTTTGATCACGTGCTCGGCGGCAGCGTCGGGATCGGCGAGGTGGCGACGGTGCCGACATCGCCGCCGCGCCCGACACGATCGGCGTGGCATGGGGCGCGGATGGCGCGGTTGGCATCGGCGCGCTCACCACCATCGCCGCGATCGGTGCCGACGCGCGCATCGCGGCCGCCTATCCCGGCGTTGCAGCTGCGGCATTGGGTCTCGCCACGCCGCAAATCCGTCATCTCGCCACGCTCGGCGGCAACCTCGCCCAGCGCTCGCGCTGCTGGTATTTTCGCGATCCGCATATCGCCTGCCTCAAGAAGGGCGGCACCGATTGTCCGGCCCGCTGGGGCAATCATCTCTACGGCGTCGCCTTCGACCTCGGCCCCTGCGTGGCGCCGCATCCCTCCACCATGGCGGCGGCGCTGCTCGCCTATGATGCCAAGGTCATCACCAGTCAAAGACCGGGTCTTGCGATCGGCGAACTGCTGGGCGACGGCTCCAACGAGACATCGGATCATGGGCTCGCGTCAGGTGAAATAATCCGGAACGTCCTGCTTCCGCCGCCGCTGCAGGGCGAGCGCGCGCTCTACAAGCGCGCCATCAGCCGCAGCCACGCGGAATGGCCGCTGGCCGAAGTGTGCGCCCGTGCTGTCGTGACTACAGGCGTATTCCAGTTCATCCGCATCACCGCCGGCGGCATCGCGCCGGTCCCGCTTCGCCTCACGGCGACTGAAGCCGCCTTGCAAGGCAAGCCGGCCAGCGCCGCGACCATCGCGGAAGCCGCCAGGCAGGCGACATCAGGCGCAAAGCCGTTGCCGATGACGGGGTACAAGCTCGATCTGCTGGAGGGCGTCGTGCGCGACCTGCTGGAGCGGCTGGCGGCATGATGACAAGTTCGCGCCGGTAACGGCTGCATCGGTCTTCATTTCGCGAATTTGCTTCACGCCACGAGCGCGACCGTCCGGAATGCCTTGAGCAGCGATTGTTCCAGCTTCCCGTCCATGCCGCACAGGATCTTGTAGGCGCTTTGGCGGGACATTGCCGGCCGGTAGGGCCGCGACTCGATCAAGGCAGCGAAGATGTCGGAGATCGTCAGCAATCTCACCAGATCGGAAATCTCCGGCGCCGTCAGCGCATCGGGATAGCCGGAGCCGTCGAGATATTCGTGGTGGTGCCTCACTCCATCGAGAATCTCCGGGCTGATGCCGGAGAGATCCTTCAACAATTCATATCCGATCGTCGGATGGCGCCTCATGATCTCTTCTTCAGCCTGGTCGAGGCGCCCGGGCTTGTCGAGAATCGACAGGGGAATACGGGCCTTTCCGATGTCATGGAGGGTTGCCGCCATCCCGAGCCGCTTGACATCCCGGTTGGCGAGCCTGATCTCCAGAGCGAAGCCGACTGCCACGCCGGTTACCAGCAGGCAATGCTGGAACGTTCCCTCATGATAACGGCGAACGTCGTCAAGCCACGCGCCAAGCCCGTTCTGCTCGATGCTGTCGACGATTTGCGAGGTGGCGCTATCGGCATCTGAAAGGCTTATCGGCTTGCCGTCCTGTACTGCCGAGAACATCGACGCGAAGGCCGCGGCGCTGCCGGTAATCGCGCTGGAGACCATCGCGGCGCCGGCTCGCGTCGTCTTCTCCGCGACTTCGATCTGCGCGAGCTTGAATGCAGTTTCTCTCGGACACGAAACCACCGCGGTTGCACCAAGCGCATATGCCTGCGCAATCAGGTGGTGACTGTGTCTATCGACGACAAACAGCTTTTCAGGAATGCGATTCTGCTGCCGCACGACATGCCTGATCTGTTCGATACGAACCGCCTTGCGCAGGTCGGCGTCAACGACCAGCGTACCGTTCTCGCCGGCTTGCGTAGCACCGTCGCCCAGCAGATGGGAAACAACGTGATATCGTGGCTCCAGCATCGCGCGGATGGCTAGTATCTTGGTCGGTTCATCGGTGACGAAATGAACGCGCATTTCAAATGCCCATCGAGAGACCCGAAGTCGTAGCCGTTGGTCTCAAAGCAAAAAGCAGCAATACGAATCATCGTATGGAGCCTTTCCTTAAGCAATGGCTAGCGCCCGGTAGGTAGTTCAACGGAGAATAACACGCCTTCAGCACCCCCGGCAGATGCTGAACTTGCCATCAATCGGCTTGTTTCGCGCCCGTGCAGGGGCGCGCACAGAGGCGCGGCGCCATTCGCGGCGGGACACGGTCGCGGCCCGCCGGTTGATTTTCGCGCGCGGCGTCACCGCCGGCGAAACGCGAGTGGAGACCAGTGGAGCCGCAGACGGCACCACCGGGACCGCAATGTTCGGCGGCGGCGGCGGCGGAATCCTGGCCGCGTTGCCGACGCCGCTGGGGTCGTTGACCGAATTATTGAGGCCGCCGGCGCTGCCCGGGCCGCGAATGCCGCTGACGCCGGCGTCCTGGGCGAAGCAAGGCGCCGTCACACCGGCTGCCAGGGCCAGAGCGAAGAATGCCGATTTGCCGAACATGAATACACTCCAACGAGAGAGTGACTAACGAATCGAGAGGCCCGGCGTTCCGCTTCCGCGCGCGGTATCGCGTCGGATGGAGTTTGTCCGGCTATTCAGCCCCTTGCGCTAGTCTAGAGCGTTAACATAGCGTATCGGGCCTGCCACCCGACTGAATTACCGATTGACGGTTCGCTACTCCGCTCTGCGTGCTTTAAGTTCCCAACATCGATAATTTCAGGAGATGACGCGATGGCAGAAAAGGATAAATGTTGGATCTGGGGCACAGATGCTGAAATCGAAAGTGGTAACGGTAATACTATCACGTTCAATTCACCACGCGCCGGCGGGAAGTATCGCGTGACGTCAAGCGTCAGCTCTACAACCATCAAAAAGCTAGACTCAGTAAAACTGACCGAATGGTTGACCGCTCAAAGGCGATCGGGCGATACCGCACCAACAATAACATCTTACACGGCCGAGGCTCTTAGTTCCATTCCCACTCTTGGCGTCTTGGAGAAACGAGACAGAGTATTGGAGTTTTTGGCTAGCCGCAGGGTGCTGTCGCGGAGTTGGTAGGAATTGAGGTTGGCGTAGTCTCCGGGGTGATCAACCTCGAATCATCCGGCGTTGAAGCGTCGGACTGGAGACCACG
>JAYSPJ010000345.1:0-4863 GCA_043722155.1 Bradyrhizobium sp. | reverse complement strand
GGATCGTCGATGATGCGGATGTCCTTTGAGAACAGCTGCTCGCCGAGCCGGTCCTTCAGGAAGCTGGTCTTGCGCGCGATCGAGGCGCCGTTGATGGCGCCGACGAGATGGCCGACCAGCGATCCCGACACCCGCGGGTCGAACACGACAGGCACCTTGCAGGTCTCGACCTTGCGCGGATTGGCGCGCGCCACCGTGCGCTCGCCGGCCTTGCGGCCGACGCTTTCGGGTGAGGCGAGAGCGGAAGCGTGCGGCGCCGACGTATAGTCGTAGTCGCGCTCCATGCCGGTGCCGTCCCCGACGATCGCCGTCATCGAGATGCCCTGGCTGGAGCGCAAATAAGAGCCGTGAAAGCCGGTCGAGGTCACCAGCACCATGCCGCCGATGCCGGTCGAGGCCGATGCGCCGCCCGACTTGCTGACGCCCTTGACCGCGAGCGCGGCCGCCTCGGCTTCACAGGCGCGGCGTTCGAGCTCGGAGGTCGAGGGAATCCCGGGGTCGAGCAGATCGAGGTTGGGAAAGTCGCGCGCCAGCAGGGAAGGATCGGCGAGGCCGACAAATTTGTCGTCGGGCGCCACCCGCGCCATCGCGACGGCGCGCTCGGCAAGCCTGGCGACGCCATCGCCGCTGACGTCGTTGGTCGAGACCACCGCCTGGCGCCGTCCTACCAGCACGCGCAGTCCGACATCGTCGCCCTCGGAGCGCTCGGATTCCTCGACACGCCCGCCGCGCACCTCGACGCCTTGCGAGATCCCGCGCACCGCCACCGCGTCGGCGGCGTCGGCGCCGGCGCGCCTGGCCGCCTCGACAAGGCGCTGCGCCAGCGTGCTCAGCGCCGATTGATCGAACAGGTCGGACGTACCCGCTTTCGAGGAAAGCGCCGATGCGGCTGATGGTGAAGAGATCACGAACAAAATCCCTGGGATTGAAGGAGCATTCAAAGGGCGATGAGGGGGAGCCCGGAGGCAAAGCAGCAGACACTTCAGATGTGCCTGATTCACAGCGATTTCAAGCATTTGTTACAGCGGAAAGCGAAAGAATTTCGGCTTGCCCGCAAGGTCCCGTCAATCATGTCAGCCAAGGTCTTGTCAATCATGCGGGCGGGTGACGCCGGATTAACCAGCCTTTTTAAGCGATTCCGGACGCGGCTCGGCTACGGTCTCACACATCGACCGGGAACATAATCCCGGCGGGGAGATAAAGCCGTGAGGCGTCAAACAGCAACAAGCGGGATCCATCCCGCCGGGTCGAGCCGTGCATTGCGGCTCGACCCCCTTTCCCTGCCCGTCCGCTTCGATGCGCACGATACCCGCGCCGACGGCGGCGTGCGGAACATCGAGCTTCACCGCGAACGCGTCGTGCTGCGCCGTGCCGTGCACGGCATGCAGATGGCGATCAACGTCCGCGTGCGCGATTTTCTCGGCGTCGCACTGCGCGGCATCGACGATGCCCAGATACTGGTGCTGGTCCATCGCGATCCGTCCTTGACGATTCCGTTGTGCGTCAGCTCCGACCGCGAGGAAATCGCGGCCGCCTGGCAGATGTGGAGCGAGATCTTCGCGCTTCCGCAATTGCCGGAAGACAAGACGCGCGAGCCCGCGCCGCGGCGCCGACGTCACAACGCGATCCGGGCCCGGCGTCCGAAGTTCCTGGTACGGCGGCGCGCCGGAGATCTGATCAATCCGGCCAACATCCATCAGGGCGAGCGCGAGATCATCGCAAGGAACTAAGCGAGAGTCGCAAACCGGCCCCGGTCTATATTCCGGCTCGCATCACCGCATCGACCAGCAATCCCGCGAACAGCAACAGTCCCGCGTCGCGGTTCGATTTGAACAGCCGCAGGCACAGCGCGGGATCGGAAATCTCGAGCCGGCGAATCTGCCAGACCAGATGGGCGGCGAATGCGGCTAGCCCGATCCAGGCCGGCCAGCGCGCGCCGGCCAGCGCCATTGCTGCGCCGATCAACACCACCGCCAGACCATAAAATATCACCAGGGCCCGACGGGTGCGCGCGCCGAACAGGCGCGCGGTCGATTTGATTCCGATCAGCGCGTCGTCCTCGGCATCCTGATGGGCGTAGATGGTATCGTAACCGATCACCCAGGCGATCGAGCCGGCATAGAGCACCAGCGCCGTCGCATCGATCCGTCCCAGCGTCACCGCAAATCCCATCAGCGCGCCCCAGGAGAATGCGAGGCCGAGCACGATCTGCGGCCACCAGGTAATCCGCTTCATGAACGGATAGACCGCAACGATGATCAGCGAGGCGATGCCGGTCATGACCGCGAAGCGGTTGAACTGCAGCAGCACCATAAGTCCGATCAACGCCTGGGCGACCAGAAAGACCGCCGCCTGCGGCACGCTCACCTGTCCCGCCGGGATCGGCCGCGACCGCGTCCGTTCGACCCGGGCGTCGAGATCGCGGTCGGTGATGTCGTTCCAGGTGCAGCCGGCGCCGCGCATGGCGAACGCGCCGAGGAAGAACAGCGCAAGGATCAGGGGCAATTGGCCGATATCGCCGGTCACGCCGGCGGCGAGCGCCGCCGACCACCAGCACGGCATCAACAACAGCCAGGATCCGATCGGCCGATCGAGACGGGAGAGCCGCAAGTAAGGTCGCGACCATGACGGCGCCCGGGTGTCGACCCAGTTGCCGGTGGCGTCGGCAACGCGCGCCGCCGCGCCGCTCATCTGATAAAGGTCATCGCGTGAGGACGTTGCCGTTCAGGGTGTCGAAGGTGCTGCCGCCTTTTCGCGCGGCGGTCGCCTCCGGTGGGGCTGCCGAAGAGCCCAGCACTTCGCTCAGGCTCGGGGCGGCCGGGCCTCGTTGCTGGGTCTGCTGCGCCACCGCGCAGACTTTCTTCTGCATGGCATCGGTATTCTTGTGGCCGTTTTTCATCTGGTCGGCGACCTGCTGCGGAATCCCGCATCTGGCGGCGTTGGATTCGACAAATTTGATCATCTTGATTTCGGCCTGGCCGAAATTTCCGATCAGCTTGCAGGCTTCGTCCGGGGAAGCCTTGCGTTCGCCGGCGGCCTTGATCAGCTTGCCGCGCTTCTCCGCCTCTTCGCGCAACGGCATGAACTTCTTCATGCAGTCGTCCGGAGGCCCGCCTGCCTGCGAGGGAGGCGCAGGTCCGCGCTCGAACGCGGCGCCGGTGATCGGCGCCGCACCGGTCGCCGGAAACGCACTGGGAGCCGCCCCGCCGGCAGCGGAGGGAGCCGCACCATTCACCGGCGGAAACGGCGAAGCGTTGCTCGGCGCTGCCTGGCCGGGCAGCGGCGCCGGAAATGCGCCTTGCGCAAAGCCCTGGCTGGCATGGCACGTAACGAGAGCCACGGCGAGCGGCACAATCAAGCGGCGGATGATCAAAGCTGTTCCTCCGGCACGGTCGAACGGTCCCCAGCGTCTTCCCGATAGAAGAGCGATCTCGAATAGGGCTTTTTACGATTCCTGCCACCTCTTAACAACCCGCCGAATTTGGCAACAGCGCGGCGTAGAGCCGCGCTGGACGGCAATATTTGCGTTAATTCGGCGGCTTTGGGCTAAAAGGCAGCGCCGATTGGAACATTGACCATGCCTCAACCCGATTTTCGCAGCCCCAGGCTGTTTGTCGATGCCGCGCTGGCATCAGGCGAAACGGTCGCGCTCGAGCGCAACCAGAGCAATTACCTCGGCAATGTGCTGCGGCTCGCCGCGGGCGACACGATTCTCGCGTTCAACGGGCGTGACGGCGAATGGCGGGCGGCGATCGCCGGCCGCAAACGGCCCGACAGTCTGACGATCGCGACCCAAACCCGGCCGCAGGATCGCCTGCCCGACATTGCCTACGTCTTTGCGCCCCTGAAACATGCCCGGCTCGACTATATGGTGCAGAAGGCGGTCGAGATGGGGGCCTCGGCGCTGCGGCCGGTGTTGACCCGCTTCACCCAGGTCTCGAGAGTCAACGGCGAGCGGATGCGCGCCAATGTCATCGAGGCCGCCGAACAGTGCGGCATCCTGAGCCTGGCCGATGTCGCCGAGCCGGTGCCGCTCGAACGCTATCTGGGCCAGCGCGAGGCCCAGCGCCTGCTGGTGTTCTGCGACGAGGCCGCGGCTGCCACCAGCCCCCTGCAGGCGCTGCAAAGCGGGCTCACGGCCTCCCACGGAATCGACGTCCTGATCGGCCCCGAGGGCGGATTCGCCGAGGAAGAGCGCGCCGGCCTGCTCCGGCAGCCGCGAATCCTGCGGCTTTCGCTGGGACCGCGGATCCTGCGGGCGGACACCGCGGGCGTAGCGGCACTGGCGCTGGTGCAGGCGGCGCTGGGCGACTGGACCGGGTCCGGCGGCGGTGGGTAGGCCAGCGGCGGCCCTGGTCCTCGGCTGTCGGCCGTTTTGGCCGGTCATTAAGCCACTTGGCTATTCCCAGTCGAAACCCCGCCCGGGCCATGCTAAGGGCTGCGCCCTGACCTCAGGTTGCCCCGTTTTTCGGGATATTTGGACTTCGCGATGACCATGACCGCCGCCCCTCGTGCGACCGGATCCGCCGCACGGGCGGATGCCCTGCTATTGTCGTTCGCGCAAGCGGGCTACGTGCAGGCCGAACCGGATATCCTGCAGCCGGCCGAACCGTTTCTGGATCTGTCGGGCGAGGACATCCGCAAGAGCCTCTATTTGACCACCGACCCCAGCGGCGAGGAACTGTGCCTCCGTCCCGACCTCACCATTCCGGTGGCGCGCGACTATCTCGCCTCCCCCGGCGCCGGCCAGCCCATGGGCTTTTGCTATCTCGGGCCGGTATTTCGCTATCGCGGCGGCCGGCCGAGCGAATTCTTGCAGGCCGGCATCGAATCCTTCGGACGGCAGGACCGCGCCGCGGCGGA
>JAYSPJ010000344.1:0-12364 GCA_043722155.1 Bradyrhizobium sp. | reverse complement strand
CAGAAAACCCGGCACACTCAAGACCCGCGCCCGGCCGGCCGCAAGCAAGGCGGCGGCGCGGCCGCTGCGCAAATCTGTTGCGCGCCGCGTGGCCGCCAGCGAAACCGCACCCTACCACCACGGAGCGCTGCGCGACGCGCTGCTGACGGCGGCAGAGACGGTGCTGGAACGGGACGGCCTCGGCGGCTTGACGCTGCGCGCGGTGGCGCGTGAGGCCGGCGTATCGCATGCCGCGCCGACCCATCATTTCGGTGACCTCACCGGCCTCGTCAGCGAACTTGCCGCGATCGGTTTCCGGCAATTCAATGCGGCCATGGCCGCGGCCGGCGCCATCGATGCGCCGCTGATGGGAAAGGCGATGGCGCGGGCCAAGGCCTATGTCGCCTATGCGCAGGCGCATCCCGGCAAGTACGGGCTGATGTTCCGTACCGAGCGGCTCGATATGACGCGGCCGTCGCTGCATGAGGCCGCCAGCGCCTCGTTCGCCGGCTTGGCCGGCGCGGTCGGCGCCAGCCGCCAGGAGCAGATTTCCGACAGGACGCTGTCGCTGGATCAGGCGGCCGCGATTGTGAGGGCGTGGTCGCTGGTCCATGGCTTCACCATGCTGCTGCTCGACGGTCGCTTGACCGACGTCCTGCGGAGGCTTCCCCCAGGCAATAACGCCGAGACCTTGCTGGACGCCATGCTGCGCTCGACCGTCGGCCGGCCGCCGGGGCCTTGATCGACGTGCGCAGGGATGACGGGTCTAGCGTCGCGCCAGCTCGACCGCGCGGCCGCTTTCCCCGATCACTTTCACTTCGTCCTTGCCGCATTTGAAGCTTCGCGCGGTCTCGTCGGCGGCCTTGCGGGCGAGTTCATTGGCGTTGGGATTGGCCTTCACGTCGACATAGGCGACATGGCACACCGCACCGGGCGGCAGCCGGGTCACCGCCAGCAACGGTTTTGCGATCGGCCGGCCGTTCTTGTCCTCGTCGGCATTATCGGCAATGTGCCAGCGCTGGATGATGGCGAAGGGCTTGCCGTCCAGCGCCCGCCATTCGACGGTGTGGGTGGTGGAATTGAACGGGCCGAACGACGCCTCTGCGGCCGGCTCCCTGTCCGCGGCGGTGCGGTTGCGGCCGACCGAGACTGCCTCGCGCAAATCATCCTCGCTGATCACCACCACCAGCCCGGCCTTGCCCGGGCAAACCCGTATCGTGGAGTCGTCAACGCCATTGCCGGCGCTCGTCACACGGCAGTCCCTGGGGGCGGTCGAGCTGTAGCTACTGCTGAACGTTTGGGCGTTGGCCGCGGAAATCAGCCCGAAGCAGGCCAAGAACAGCGCGGACAGGACTATTCCCGGCGTATTCATGCGGGAAGTCAGGCTCAGATGAGGGAAGCGCATCATCCCGCCCGGTTTCATTGAAGAGCCGCTCATACCGGTTCGACGCGCGCAATCTGGGGAAGGTTCAGACAAAACGCGCGAAAGGCCTGACATTGACCCGGAATCGTTTTAGAACGACGGCTTCGCCATTCCCTTCATAGCGTGTCAGTTCAAGTCGATCATGTCTGCCATTCCGTCGAACAAACCCTACCGTGTCGGCCGTTCCCGCACCGGGCTTGGCCTCTTCGCCACCAAGCCGATCAAGAAGGGCGCCAGGATCGTCCGCTATTTTGGTCCGCTGCTGGATTCCAGGAAGAAGAAGGACGACGCGATCGAGAACAAGTACCTGTTCGAGCTCAACAACCGCTGGACCATCGACGGTTCGGTGCGCAAGAACATCGCGCGCTACATCAACCACGCCTGCAAGCCGAACGCGGAATCCGACGTCAAACCGCGCAAGCGCAAGGTGGTGATCCGCGCGATCAAGAACATCGAGCCCGGCGAAGAGATCAACTACGATTACGGCACCGATTACTTCAAGGCATACCTGAAGCCGATCGGCTGCAAATGCGCCGCCTGCGAGAAGAAGCGCAAGAAGCAGCGCGCCGAGGCGAGGGCCGAAAAGGCGCGCCTGAAGGCGAAAGCCGAGCGAAAGGCTTTGAAGCAGGCCGAGAAGCAGGCGGCCAAGGCCGACAAGGTGAGGCAAAAGCTGAACGGCGCCAGGACGAACGGCGTCAAATTGAACGGCAAGCCGATGAACGGGCACGGAGCAAAATCCACGGCCGGCCGCATGGTGAAATCCGGAATCTCCGTGAAGGCCCGCGGCAAGCCACGCGGGGAAAGCCGGACGTCGGCTTAGCGGGCATCGTCGCCAACGGCCGGCCTCTTAGCCGCCGGGCTTCCGCAGTGATTTCGGCAGCGGTGAATCGCCAAAGTTGAGCGTCGAGCGCTGAATGATGGCTCCGCCTTCGTCGACCACAACGCGAAATCGCCGGTGTTCGGAGAAGAAGGTCAGGCGATAACGGCCGCTGTCGGCGTCGATCCCGCGCTCGGACTGGCTGGTGATCTGGCCCGCGCGCATCTGCTGCCGAAGCAGCGGCAGCTCAATGCCAAGCCCCTCGGCAATGACCGATGCATCGATCTCGACGGCGCCGTTCTCAAATTCAACCGGTTCCATCGGACTGTCATGCGACACTTGGCGCCGGGTTCTTGCTCGACCGCGCGGGATAGGCGCATTCCGCAAGGGTGGTGGCATCGAGCTCGCGCATGAAGGCTTCGCGCGCGGCGGCGAGGCGAGCCTTCAGCCGACAGCGCGGCGTCAGCACACAATTGCCGCCGTCGCCGCGAAAGCACTCGACCAGCGCGTGGCGCTCCTCGAGAGCCCGCACCACCTGGCCCAGCGTAATCGCCTGCGGTGGCCGTGCCAGCGTGAAGCCGCCGCCGGCGCCGCGCTGGGTGCTGATGAATCCACCTTCGGCGAGGTCACGCACCACTTTGGCCAGATGATTGCGGGAGATGCCGAATTCGGAGGCGATTTCGTTGGTCGCGAACGACCGCGTCGGCTCGCCGGCCAGCCGCATCAGCGCGCGCAACGCAAAATCCGTAAACAAAGTCAGGTGCATGAGATCCCCGGGAAATAAGCCTTGCAAAACGATCATACAGGTCTAAATAGGCATTTGAAATACCTATTTAAGGAGAGCCGCTGTGACGGCAGCAGAACGGCGCGAGAAGATCACGGCCGAGATCGTCGCCAGGACCGGTATCACCGAGTTCCTGATCGAGCGTCTGGTTCGCGAATTCTACGCCAGGATCCGCACCGACGCGGTGCTGGCGCCGATATTCGACGCCCGAATCCGGGATTGGGAGCCGCATCTGGAGCGGATGTGCGCCTTCTGGTCGTCGGTCGCGCTGATGTCGGGCCGCTATCACGGAACGCCGATGGCCAAGCACATGCCGCTGCCGGTCGACGCCGACCATTTCGACCGCTGGCTGGCGCTGTTCGAGGAGACCGCCCTCGAGGTCTGCCCTCCGGCAGCCGCAACGCATTTCGTCGAACTCGCGCGACGGATTGCTGCCAGCCTTGAACTCGGCATCGCGGGATCGCAGGGCGTCCTGCTCGGCAGCGGCGAAAGGTTTCGGCGCCAAGAAGGTCAAGCAGCAGGAGATATCAGATGAAACGTCAAGCACCGGTCGCAACCGCTGTCGTCAATGATACCAAGCTGGCTCAGGAGCCGGCGAATCCGTTCTCGGGCAGCAGTCTGTTGCCGATGCTGGTCATTGGGATCGTTCTGGTCCTGCTGGGGATGATTGTTGCAGTGATGTGGAGTTGATCGCCAACAGGCCGGCCACCGCCAGGCGCGGCGCCGTCGCGCGAGATGGTGCTGAAGCTCGCCGAACGGCAGGCGGTTCCCTTGCGCGAACGCAACGTTTTGCTGGTGGCTGCGGGATATGCCCCGGCCTTTCCGCAGCGCTCGCTCGACGATCCCGCGCTGAAATCGGCGCGGGCGGCGATCGACCTGGTGCTGAAGGCGCATGAGCCCAATCCGGCGCTGGCCTACGACCGGCACTGGAACCTGGTATCGGCCAACCGCATGGTGGCGCCGCTGCTCGAGGGCAGCCCGGCGCGGCTGCTCGGCCAGCCACTCAATATCTTGATCTTGCGTCTCGCATTTCATCCCGAAGCGCTGGCGGCGCGCACCGTCAACCTCGCCGAATGGCGCAGCCATCTCCTGGAGCGGCTGCACCGCCAGTGCCAGGCGACCGCCGATCCCGAACTGCTGAAACTCCATTCCGAGCTGAAGGCCTATCCGATCCCGGCCCGCGCGGCGCCGCTGTCGTCGGACAATGTGGCGATTCCCTTCAAGCTCCGGCTCGACGGCGAGGTGCTGAGCTTTATTTCCACCACCATGATCTTCGGCACCCCGGTCGACATCACGCTGTCGGAACTGGCGCTGGAGACGTTCTTTCCCGCCGACGCGTTCACCGCCGAGCGGATGCGGGCCATCGCGGCTGGCCTCAAATAGCTCCTTGTCCGGCCCCGAATTGCGGCTTATCTCTTGGACTTCCGCAAGCGAGGATAACCCGATGAGCCCCCTGAAACCGCTGCAGATCGACATTGTCTCCGACGTGGTGTGTCCGTGGTGCTATATCGGCAAGCGCCGGATCGAGAACGCATTGGCGTTGACGCCGGATGTGCCGGTCGAGATCAACTGGCGGCCGTTCTTCCTCAATTCCTGGGTGCCGCGCGAGGGTATCAGCCGCGATGAATATCTCACCGCGAAATTCGGCTCGGTGGAGGCCTACAAGGGCATCGCCGGGCGTGTCGTCGCCGCCGCCAGCGAAGAGGGCCTCACCTATCGGCCGGAGTTGGTCAAGCGTCAGCCCAACACGACAGATTGCCACCGCCTGATTCACTGGGCCGACGCGCAAGGCAAATCCGCCGAGATGAAGCAGCGGTTGATGGAATTGTATTTCAGGGACGGCGGCGATCTCACCGACGCCAACGTGCTGGTGCAGGCGGCGGCCGACATCGGGCTCGATGCCGAGGAAATCCGCGGGCGTCTTGCCAGCGACGAGGACGTCGAGCTGATCTCGGCGCAGGCCAGGGACGCCTCCGACAAGGGCATTTCAGGCGTGCCGACCTTTGTCTTTGCGCAGAAATACGCGGTGTCGGGCGCGCAGCCGGCCGCGCAGTTGGCGCGCGCGATCCGCGAAGTGTCGGCGGAGGTGAATGCGCAGGCGGCGGAGTAGGGTGGCGCGTTACGGGCTGTTCGTCACGCCGGCCATGACGAATCGGACAGCAACGGTAATTCGCACAACTGCTGAACGCGATGCTGCGGCGCGGCACGACCGCAGTTGTAACGTTGCGGCATTCATGCCCTGATGCGGCGACAGAACCGGCAACAAGAAACGTGGGGAAACGCCATGATCTACGAGTTGAGAACCTACACCGTGAAGCCCGGCAGCCTCGGCGACATGGTGAAAGCGTCGAGTACGGTGTCGCGCGACATCCGCAAGGATGACTTCGGCAAGCTCGAGGGCTACTGGGTGACCGAGATCGGGCCTCTCAATCAGGTCATGCACATGTGGAGCTTCGCCGATTTCAACGAGCGCGTGCGTCTGCGCGGCGAACTCGGCAAGAACCCGCGCTGGACCGGCGAGTACATTCCGCTGTTACGCCCGCTGATGGTGCGTCAGGACGTCCGCCTGCTCAACGCGGTGAAGGCGCCTGTTGCCCCCGCGACGACGGGCAATATCTACGAGTTCCGCAACTACCGTACCAAGACCTTGGGCGTCGCCAGGCAGTGGCTCGATGTGTTTACCGCAGCGCTTCCGGCGCGCGAGAAATACTCCAAAATGGTCGGACTCTGGCAGACCGAGGCGCCCCAACCGAATGAAGTCTGCCACATCTGGGCGTATGCCAGCCTGAACGAACGCGCCGAGGCGCGCGCCAACGCCATGAAAGATCCGGCATGGCAGGAATTCCTCGGTAAAAGCGGACCCATGCTCGAAGAGATGCACTCGACCATCATGCTGCCCGCGTCGCATTCGCCGCTGCAGTGAATCCGTCGGAAGGGAGCACGCAGCTGTAGCGCCGAGAAAGGCCTGGATGGCCGGGTCAAGCCAGGTCAAGCCCGGCCAAGACGGCAATATGGGCGCTACGCCCCCTTCAGATAGTAATTCGCGCGCTTGCCGAGTGCGATCCTGCGCAGCACGCGGCGCATCGCCGGCGAGGCGCGCAGCGGTTTTAGCGCGGTCGTGACCGTGCGGTAGAACGCGAGCTTCAGCGCGTCGCGCAGCGGCTGCCGGCCTGGCGGCTGCTGCGGCAGGCCGAGGCCGCGCAGCATCGAATTGAAGAAATGCAGGTCGTTGAGGCGGCGGACCTCGCGGGTCTTCCAGGTGATCGCCATCGAGATCGAGAAGCTGCCGGCGGTGCGCACCCAGTGCGGCCACTGATACGGCACATAGCAGCCGTCGCCAGCGAACAGATGAAACTCGGTGCCGCGCGGTGCGAAGCTGTCGTCGTATTTCAGGTTGCGGTGCTTGGTCATCGAGCGCTCGATCTCGTCGTCGGAGACGATCGACCGGTCGTTGTTGTCGAAGATCGTGAAGAACTTTTCGCCGTGGATGTGGACGAAGAAATTATCCTCGCTGTCGAGATGGAACGGCGTGGTCGAATTCGGCGACGACACGAAGATGAAGCCTTCGAGCTGTTCGAAACCGGCGTCCAGCAGGCTGTTGAAGCCGCGCGCCCGCGCCACCGACAGCAGCGTGTCTTCCAATAGCCGCCGGTATTCCGGCGAATTCTCCACGCGCTTCAGCACCATCCAGGCGCCGGCGGTTTCGATGCGTTTGACGACCTCGACCGGATCGAGATCGACCGAGGGGATCGCATCGGGATCCTGGCTGATCGCGACCTTGCCGGAATTATATTCGATCAGGTCGCGCGGCAGCTCGGCGGCGAGCTGGGCGATGCGCTGAAGGTTCAGGAGCGGATGGCCGGCCAGCCGGTGGCGGATCGCGAACGGTTTGAGCGGGAAGTCGCGCTTCAGCGCGTCATTTCCTGCCGATATCACCGGGGCTACTGCGGTGACGGTATTCATGACGATTTCTCCTGGCGTTTCCTGATGAAATGGATGGCGCGGCGCAGCGGCTCGCGGATCGCCATGCGCAGTTTCAAGGCGCCGTGGACCAGCGACACCACGGGATCGCGCGGCCGCAGCGGAACCAGCACGTCGCCGATCGCCAGGCGACCGCGCCAGATCGGATTGATCATGGGATGATCGGCGCTCGCGCTGGAATCGACCAGCGCGATCGCGGGATCGGCGCAGAGATGCCGCGTCAGATCGAGCGTCAGCTGCACGCCGGGCGACAGTCTTGCAAAACGCTCGTCGACGCCGAGCTTGAAGTAGAACGCGCGATCCCGATGCCGCAGCACGATCGCGGCCGCGACCGGCGTGTCGCCGGCGCGCAGCGTCACGATCTCGCATTGGCGGAGTCCGGCGAGGTCGGCGGTGGCGCGGCGGACAAAGCCGGCATCGCCGTCGTGCTGAATCAGCGCGGTGCCGCGCTGGGCTTTCCAGCCGGAGGCTTCCAGCGTCAAAAATATCTCGACCGCGGATGCAATCTCCTGCGGGGTGCGCGCCACCTCGAAACGGACTTCGCCGTGCTCGGCCAGCCGGTTGCGCTGGCGGCGCAACTCCTTGAGTTTCTTCGGTCCCAGCGCGTCGCGCAGCAATTCATCGGCGTCGCGCGTCGCATCGAGGCAGGCGCGCAGATGGGATTGCAGCGGAAGCGGACGCATGCCGCCTTGCCGCAGCACTTCCGTGAAAGCTTTCATGGCGGCGCCATCGAGCGCCACGTCGCGCAGGATCAGCGCATGGGCGCCGGCGTTCCGCGCCTCACGCATCAATCCTGCAACGGCATCCTCGGCCAATTCGCGATCGAGCGGCGGCGTGCCGAGCGTGCCGTAGGGATCGGCACTGACCAGAGCGGGAAGGGGGATTTTGTAGGCGCGCCACATCGAGATCGCGGGCAACAGGCCGATCAGGCGCGCCGTGCCGTCGGATGCCGGCGGGGCGTCGCTCCAGGCGGCGAGCGCCGAGACGCCGGTGCGGCCCCGCGCCGAGGTGTTCACCGCCAATTCCCAGTCGGGCAGATAATAGCCGTTCGGGTCATTGGCGCGTTCGGCGAGCGCGCGCCATTGGCTGGCGGCCACCGCCGTGAGCGGCGCAAAGCCAGCGCCGCCGCGCGAAGCCGCCGCCGGCTGCGGCCGCTTGCCCGCGATCACCGAAGTGCCACGGACCACCGCTGTATCAGCTATCTCCACCACGTCCGCGTTTCCCCGTTCGCGATGATCGAAGCTGCGCGCGCGGCGCCGCTTCCTGCATTGCGTTGAGGGGACGCTAACGGAAAAGATTGGAAAAACCCGCTGAAGCGGAGATGCAATTTGAGCGGTGTCGTTAACCCCGCGTTTAGCATGTCGGGGTCGCGAACAGCCGTCGCCGCGTTGCGGCGCGTCCGGTTACCCCGAGGCCGGCTGGCGCGCTTCGGACTGATCCAGATTAATAACGCAGATCAAGTCGATGTGGCTGAGACTTAACCCATCCGTCCTATGAATTGGCCGACAGCGCTGTCGACGCTTCAATGCAACAAAAAAGAACGCATGTGGTGAGATGAGTTTCATCAGTAAGACCTTCGGATGAAGCCGTCGAGCCAGTCATCGAGAGCGTGGCCTATCCCCGACCCGCGCTTGCCGACCGCCGTGATGCTGGCCGTCGCCGGTTTGGCCGCGATCGCGCTCCAGCTGGAGTCCGGAATTTCCGGGCTCGGCTCAATTCTGCCGATGGTTGCTCTCCTGCTCGCAGGCATCATCTGCCTCAGGCAAGGTTCGAAGCGCGTACCGGCGGCATCGTTGCAGGCGCGGCCGGAGACGCTGTTGGCCACGGCGATCGAAAGCACGCCGAACGGCCTGTGTATTTTCGACGCCGACCTCAGGGTCGTGATCAGCAACAGCCACTTCGCCACGATGTATGCACTGACGCCGGCGCAGACCCGGCCCGGGACCTCGCTGTGCGAAATCCTCCACAGCCGCGTGGCCGCCGGCTGCTGTGCGCCAAATGCGGCGCAGTACGTGGACGATTGTCTCAGGAACGCCGGTTCCCGGGAGACGCCCGATACGACCGATGAGCTCAGAAACGGAAACATCATCGCCGTGAGCCGCCATCCCATGATCGATGGCGGATTGATCGAGGTTCACAGGGACATCACCGACACACGGCTCGCCGAAGCCCGCGCCGAAGCAGCCCGCCAGGAACTGATCGAGAAGCAGTATGCGATCGACCAGGCCGTCATCGTCGCGGTGACCGACCTGCAGGGCAGGATCACCCATGCCAACGACAATTTCTGCAGGATCAGCGGGTATTCCCGCGAGGAATTGCTGGGACGGAACCATCGCATCCTGAATTCCGGCACTCATTCGCGGGAGTTCTTCCGTGAGATGTATCACTGCATCGCAGGCGGCGAGGTCTGGCGCGGCGAACTATGCAACAAGGCCAAGAGCGGCCGACTCTATTGGGTCGACACCGTCATCACCCCGCAACTCGGCGCGGACGGCAAGCCGATTGCGTATATGGCCATTCGAATCGATATCACCGCACGAAAACGTGCCGAAGCCCAGATTTCCCATGCAGCCACCCACGATGCCCTGACCGGACTGGCCAACCGGGCGGCGCTGCTGGAGCGGATGAACGAGGCGCTGGATCGCATGGAGCAACAGCGGGGCACGCTGACCGTTCACATGCTCGATCTCGACGGCTTCAAGTACGTCAACGATACGCTCGGGCACGCGGCCGGAGACCACTTGCTCAAGGAGCTGGCGGGTCGCCTGAAATCGTCCGTTGGTGAAACCGACATCGTGGCCCGGCTGGGCGGTGATGAGTTTGCGATCATTCAAACCGACGCGGCAAATCAGCGGGAGGATGCCATCGCGCTGGCGGTGGGACTGCTGGAGCTGGTGGCAACGCCGTTTGATCTGGACGGCCAGGATGTCACCATCGGAACCAGCATCGGAATCGCACTGGCTCCGGCCAACGGCAGCAGCGCCGCCGAGTTACTCAAGAAGGCCGACCTCGCTTTGTACAAGGTGAAGTCCGAGGGGCGTAACAGCTTCAGCTTCTTCGAGGAAGATCTGAGCGAGAAGGCCATCACGCGGCTCCAGCTGGTCAAGGATATGCGGGCGGCGCTGTTGCGTAATGAATTCGAGCTGCATTACCAGCCGCTGTTCGACACCGCGACGTCGCGGCTCTGCGGAATGGAGGCGCTGGTCCGATGGCGTCATCCGGTCGCAGGGCTGCTGTATCCGGATCGCTTCATCGGCATCGCGGAAGAGACCGGGCTGATGGAGCCGCTGGGGCAATGGATCCTGCAGCGGGCCTGTGCCGATGCCGTCTGCTGGCCGGAAAATATCAAGGTGGCGGTCAATCTCTCGGCTGTGCAGTTTCGCGCCGGAACATTGTTCGACGTGATCCTGTGCGTGCTGCTGGAGACCGGATTGCCGCCGGAGCGGCTGGAACTGGAGATCACCGAATCCTTGCTGCTGCAGGGCAAGGAGAGCAACGTGGCGGTGATTCAGCAGCTCAAGAATATAGGCATCACGATTGCCATGGACGACTTCGGAACGGGATATGCATCGCTCAGCTATCTCCTGCTGTTTCCGTTCGACAAGATAAAAATCGACAAGTCCTTCACGCAGGGATTGTTGACCCGCGCGGATTGCCGGGCCGTGGTGGCATCGATCCTGACGCTGGCCCGAGGGCTGGAAATTGCCGTGACTGCCGAAGGCGTGGAGACAAGATCGCAGTTCGAGCTGCTCCGAGCCCAGGGCGTCAATTACGTTCAGGGTTACCTGTTCGGGCGTCCGTGTCCACTGACGGAACTCGACTTCTCGGCACTCGAATTGATCTCGCGGGCAGATGAGGCGGCCTGAGCAAAATCCGTCGTGGTGCGCACTGCCCTCGCGTCCGTTGAGCCAAAGGCGAACATCGTGATTGCAGACCCTTCACTGGTCGATGAGCTCGAGACGGCGATCACGGGCAGCGATATCGGACGCCGGGCTGTGATGTTGCGGCGCGTCGCCGATCTCTTCGCGTCGGCCTCGGGACATCTTTCCAATGAACAGACTGCGCTGTTTGACGACGTCATGCATCAGCTGCTCGATGAAATCGAAACCTCCGCACGCGCCTGTTTCGCGGAGTATCTGGCGCAAAGCGCCGCCGCACCGCCCCGGATACTGCGTCAGTTGGCGCTCGACGACGTTATTGAGGTGGCCCGTCCGGTTCTTTCGCGCGCGGAGCAATTGGACGAGATGACGCTTGCGGAGGGCGCCAGGACCAAGAGCCAGGCCCATTTGCTGGCGATTTCGATCCGCAAGACCATACCGGAATCCGTGACCGACATCCTCGTCGAGCGGGGGAATCGGGAGGTTGCCTTGAGCACTGCGGCAAATCCGGGAGCTGCGTTCTCCGAGTTTGGATATTCCTCGCTTGTAAGGCGCTCGTCGGACGACGATGAATTGGCGGTCTGCGCCTGGTCGAGGCGGGAGATCCCGCGGCGGCATCTGCTCAAGCTGTTTGCTGATGCCTCCGATTCCGTGAAAGGCAGGCTGTCGAGAGCAGACCCGCGCAAGGCAGCTCAGATGGCCGACATCGTGACGCGGGCGGCGAGCCAGCTTCAGGCCCGGACCAGGGAAACTTCGGCGGATTTCGCCAAGGCGCGTGCACTGGTTCAGTCTCTCGACGAAGCCGGCAAACTCGACGAAGCTGCGCTGCTTGATTTTGCCTGCGCGGAGAAGTTCGCCGAAACCGTGCTTGCGATGTCCGTGATCTGTAGCCTTCCCGTCGGCCTGATCGAACGCGCCTTGGTCGAGGAACGGTCGGAACAGGTGCTTGTGCTGGCCAAGGCCGCCTGCTTGAGCTGGAAGACGACCAAGGCGATCCTGTTGTTGCAGGCGCGGACCGAGCGATCCACCGCCGATCTCGACCGGTTGTTTGAAACCTTCCTGCGGCTGAGGCCGGAAACCGCCAGACAGGCGGTCCAGTTCTACCGGTTGCGCGAACGGTCGTTGGCGGCAAGTCCGAATTGACTGACTGCGATATCGCTCGAGGCGGAGCGCTATCGCAGCAAACCGATTTTTTCCAGCTCCGCCAAATTTGAAACCGTAAGCATGCCATCGGACATTGCGAGAATGCGGCGTTCGCGAAACTGGCTGAATACCCGGCTGACATGGACAGGGGTCAGCCCGACCGCGTCGGCGATGTGCTGCTGGCGCAATGGAAAGGGGTAACGCTGTTCGCGGATCACATTCCTTGCCGCGATGCGCGGCATCAGGTGCAACAGCAGATAGGCGATGCGTTCTTCGGCCGATAGCTGGCCGAGTGCGGTGGAAAGTGCAGCCGCATCGTGGGCTTCCGCTATGCAGGCTTTGGCGATCGCCCATCGGGT
>JAYSPJ010000343.1:0-15807 GCA_043722155.1 Bradyrhizobium sp. | reverse complement strand
TGGATCCACGCGAGTCGAATGAATTTTTCGACACATTGAGCTGCGTATCGCCGCGACACGTGCTTCCTCTTTCGTCAAGAACTTCGGCTGGCCGATTTTCTTGATTGGAAGCAGCCAGTCGCGGCTTCGCTGCTCATCCACTTGCCACGACCGCTGCTCCAGGTCTTGTGGGGTTATGGTTTGGTGGTTTGATGGTGTAAGCGCCAGGCGTCGCTTGAAGGCGGCACTCGGGGAATCGACCTCAATTAAGCATCGGCACCAGATCCGGATCGCCCTTGGCCATCGCGCCCCGGTAGGCTGGTCGCTCGCCGATGCGCTGCAGATAATTGAGGATGCTCGGATAGGACCGCAGGTTGAACGGCTGAAAAAGCCGCATCGTGTTGAGCGAGAAAACTCATGATGTCCGCAGCCGTGAATTCGCTGCCGGCGAAATAGGTGGCCTCACGCAGGCGCGCATCCACGACCTGCATCACGCGATCGAACCGCATCTGCACCGAAGCCTGCACCGGATGGTCCGCTGGTAAGCCCGCGCGGCTCACCATCATGAGCCTGCTCATCACAGGTTGCAGGTTGCCGTTCGAGAAATGAAACCAATAGAGATAGTTCGCATAGTCGGGATGAGGGGGGTCGAGCCGGAGCCGGCCGCCGCCGTGCCTCATGATGATGTATTCGACGATTGCGCCCGATTCAGCAAGCAGCAGGTCACCGTCCTCGATCAACGGTGCGGTGAGTTGCGAACTTCTTCGCGCACGCAGGATACAGATCGGATTAAGAGGAGTCTGCTCTAGCGCGAACTTTGCACGAGGGTTCAAAACTCGGTCCATCTCGTCGAGCGTCGTGTCGGGCGCCTCTGCAAGCACAAGTTGGCGGCGGCTCGGTCAAGCGCGTCGAAGCTTGGTGCAGCTTAGGACGGTTTGATCGCGCGACGTGCATTTCGACCCGCCGCGCGACCTAGCACTTACTTAATCATGGTCATCATTTTGTCCATGTGGGTCTTGCACCCAGCCATATCCTTTTTGGTCATCATCTCTTTCGCCATAGTCATTTCCTTCATGGCCATGGTCTTCTTTTCGCCAGCAGGCATCTTATCCATGTCAGCGCTGGCTTTTGTCATGCTCGCGTCGTTGCATTCCATCATCTGCGCTGATGCGGGAGAGGCCGCGAGAAGCGCAGCAACGGCGAGTGATCCAAGCAAACCTTTAATCATTGTAAAGTTCCTTCCTAAATCGGCTACAATGCCGACTGAGCAGAACGTACCCACTGCACATTGGTTCACTTAGAGGAGATTGTTTCGTAAACCTGCGGAGCACAGCGGGCCTGCCTAACTGGTCGAAAGATGCATATCAGCTGCGCTGGGGCACGACCGTCGGACGGGGCGGGCTACCGTCTACCGTTCTCCAGAGAACGCCGCAACGAAATCGCAACGAATTGGGTGAAACGACCGTGAACAAAACGAGACAGAGATACCCTGTCGCCAGATGAAAAATCAACAACTTAGAGGATATTCCTTGCGTTCGGGACGCAGGGGTCGCAGGTTCAAATCCTGCCACTCCGACCAAGATATCATGAGATATTCAACGACCCCGTCATTTCAGGTTTTCCTGCGTCCCGCAATAAATCCCGTGGAATGATCTGGCCTCGCACTCTTACGCGGCGACCATCTTTTTTTGACCGCCGGAAAATACCCTCCACAGCATCGGCCGGGAAGTCTGGATGATGGTGTGGGCTTCGGCTCAGGGTGCTTCGCATCCACCGACCGGATCCCGTCCCGAACAATCGAGATTGCAGTCGGAATTGCGGCAGGTCCAGGTCCGGGTCTTGGTGGCGGTCGCGTAAAAGCACGCTCCCACGCATTCGCGTCCAGTCCCGCGCAGTCGCGTGTATGAGTTGGATATGCCGAGTATGCCGTTTTCGACCTTCGCGATCGTCCTGACCCGGCCCGCGTCAGGAATGGTCATTTCCACCTGTGCGCGGGCAGGTATTGAGTTCAATACACAGAACAGGACCAGGAAGCAGGTCAGGGGTCGCATGCGGTCACCTCGGGAATTGCAGCATGGATCATTGTGGCCATCTTCCCAAGCGTGTCGCGGCCGGATCAGCGCGCGAAGATCTCGCTTTTGAGTTCGGCGGATCGAGGCCGCAATCGAGCTCGCCGAGGGTCCGTGACAAAGTCCCTTGGGTTGGGGTATTTTGGACGGGCGGCCCGGAGTGAGTACTCGCGCCGTGCTCGCATCCATCCCCGACGGCTCCAGCCCAGTGTCCCATGGCCAAGACGATCACCCTGAACGCCAGTCCGACCTGGCCCGGTGTCAAAGACGACTTTATCCTGCGGTACGAAGGTCACCAGATCGGGCGGATCCGGCGCGCTGAAAAAGCGTGGGAGTGGCAGATCACCATTCCCATGGCGATGCCGACCTGGGCCAGCGGCAGCACGGCCAGCCTCGATGACTGCCGGCAGGCATTCGCGGCCGCATGGGGAAGGTTCCTGAAGGAGACCAGCCCTGAGCGTCTGGAGCGGGCATGGGATCTGGACCGGGCCGCCGAGCAGCGGAAACAGCGAATGGAAGCGAACAAGAACGGCGCGCCCGGCGTCTCAGACGACGCGAACTCGAAAGCCTGATGAAGATTTGACGCGCTTGGGCGAATTTTCCGGGCACCGGCGACGACATCCATGTGCTCGGACACACAGTGAGTCCTGAATGGCCACCTACATCGCAATCGTGCGCAGTGACCGCGAGTACGGCTACACGGCGTCGTTTCCCGATTTCCCGGGATGCGTGGCGGAGGCGCCGGCGCTCGAGCCGGTGATCGCGAAGGCGAAGGAGGCGCTTTCGCTTCACATTGAACGCTTGCTGGAAGCCAACCAGAAGATTTGCAGCCCAACCGTTGCCGATCGGATCGAGCGCGGCGATGCATCGCTGCTCGCTGCCATCGATGTCCCTGACGACCTTCGGATCGCGCAAATCGACGTCGCCATTCCCGTGCTGTCGCTGGCCCGGATCGACTCGTTTGCCGGACGGCATGGCTTGACCCGCTCGGCGCTGTTCGTCGAGGCAGTCAATCGCTGGTCCATGCAGGAGACGGTGTCGCGCGAAAGAAGAAGCGGGTCATCCGACGGTCCGACGCTGTTCGATTTTGAAAACCCGCTGGAGCTGAGGGTCGACAAAATCGCAGCGGAAATCGGTTCGGCGACGGCCGGCGGCGAGGACGCCGGCAGCCAAGGCAGCCCCGAGGATATCACCGCCGAGCTGGCCAGGCTGTTCGAGGGTCGCCCGGAGCCGGCGCATGCAGACGGCGCGGCAGAGATCGAAAAGGACGGTCCCGTTCGAGGACGCAAGTAACGAGAGACGTTTGGCGTGGCTCCGGGCGGGCCGCTCGAAAGGCCTTGATAAGAGCCAGGGCATTTGCCAATCTTCGTGAGGGCATCCCAACATGGGGCTTTCTATGCAAAGGTCATTGTTTGCGATTTTCGCCACCGCCTTGTCGGTTTTGGTGCTTTCCACCAGCGGCGCCTCCAGCGGCCCCTATCCGTTCGGCGATGAACCGTACCGGCTCAATTTTTGGCATGATCCGGAGATACAGTCCGGTTGCTGGAAATGGAATTGGCAGCAATATCACTGGAACGACTACTGCGCCGTCTACGTCCGTCCCAAGGCCTACATGTATCCGCGTTCTTCACGCGTGGTGTTGCGATCGAGGGGCTGATCGGCTGCTTGCGGGATCCGCATCGCGGATCTCGCCCGTTCTAAACGGCTTGCCGTCAGGAATGCTGGATCGTGCAGGCGATCTGGCTGTGTTTGCCAAAATTCAGTAGCGCGTTCTCGCGCTTGCCATCGAGCCATACACCCCGGCCGGCATACCGGTAACCGACACCCATCGGGATCAGCCGGACGTGGGTTGCGCTGTGCGGCGAAGTGTAGAGCGACGCGGTAACAACCTCACCTACGACACTGACGGCGATGGGGCAGAGCGGATATTCACGGCCGTTCTCGCAGACAAAGACGATCTCGGAGCAGCCACCTCGGCCCGACGTCATCAAGCCCAGATCTGCAGCGGCAACTGGATGCGGGGCGACCGTGGCGGCAAATCCCAGGGAAGCTGCAATCAAAACGAATTTGCCAAATACGGCGCGCATGGCTGCCCCCAAAAGCTGATAAACTGCAGCTACCAGAGCAAAAATCACCCGTAAGGTCAAACGGATCTTGGCGGTTCACCAGGTTTGAGGCCTAACCCGAAGCCTAATCAGGAGCAAAGGACTTTGCGGCCAGTTCGGTCCGGTTGGAGACGCCGGCCCTTTGGTAAATCCGGTGCAGGTGAACCTTGACAGTGCCTTCCGCCAGCCCCAACACCTGCGCAATCTCCCTGTTGGAAGACCCGATTTTCAGCATCCCGACGATTTGCTTCTGCCGCAGCGTCAGTCCTTGCCTCGATCCGGCAGTCGATAACGACATCTTATCGAGCGGCGCTATCGTGTTTTTGTTACGGAGCTCGACTGCGATTTCGTGCAATCGGTTGCGCAATTCGCCGGGGAAACGCGCGTTCACAAAAGCCGCGTTTCCATCCTTGCCGGCCTCAAGGAGGTCCGACGGAACTTGGTCACCGGTCAAAAGGCAAATCCGCGTTCTCCAGCGACTGCGTCTTGCTTCACGCAAAATGCCTTCGGCGCCAGGATGCGAAATGTTGACGTCGACAATTGCCACATGCGGCTGAAGATCCGTAATTAACCGAACGCACTCGACTCCTGTCTCGACGATGGCGACGAAGCCGTAAAGCCGGTCAGCGGACAGCACTTCCTTGATGCCCGCACGCATCAATGGATGATCGACTGCAATGATGAGCGAAAGGTTCGAACTGTTCACTTATTAACCACCGAAGGTTGACGCGAAAACCCATTGCGTTCGATAAGCGCTATCTCATCTAGACAAGCAAGCAGATGGCAATCCGTTCCCGCGTCAACCCTAATCACGAACCTTAATCACGACCGGCGTCGCGGCGTCTGTCTCAACGATCGAGTCTGCTATGCGAGATCCTATCTGGGTCCGCCGGCCTTTTTTAGAACATGCTGGGTTCCATCCTGACGATTCCCAATCCTGTCACCAGCTTCACGCCTGATGGCCGCTGCTTTCTCTGCGGAATCCCATTTGGGTTCGTTCTGCCAATTATTTGGGATATACAATTTGAAGTTGTATTAAGGCATCTAATATATCTCTGACCGGAATTCTTTTCCGCAAAGAGGATCGTGGAGCATTGGTTCGGTGAGCTGGTCCCGGTTTCCTTGCGGCAGCCTAATCGATATAAAAAAATACCCATGTGGACCGTGACGACGAGCTATCATTCTCGCAACCGGACGCCGGGCCCCCCGCCATTTTTTGCGATGAATTGAACTCCAGCTTTTTCCAAAGCTTTTAGCATTGCGTGCAGAGCAGCGCGCGAAACGTCGCGGCGAGATTTTTCAAAATCGACAATCGTTGACAGCCCAAGGCCCGCGGCCTCGGCGAGCTCGGGTTGGGTGATGTCCAGCAGTGCGCGCGCAGCTCGGCATTGGCCGGGTGTGATCGAATGTCGAATGCCTATTGACATAGTGTTTGATATTTGTTTCAATAGAAAATGTTGATAGATATTAGCCCCTCATGCTGCAGCTCTTATCGCAAAAATCTTGCGGATGGATATAACAAATGTCGATTTCCCTTAAACAACAGATACATAAGCCGGATCGCGCGAACTTCATCGGCGGCTCTGATGCCCGCATCATCATGGGCAAAGACGAGAAAGCCCTGCTGCGGCTCTGGAAGGAGAAGCGGGGTGAAGAGGCGGCCCCGGACCTATCGGCCGTATTGATCGTCCAGCTCGGCCTAGTCACCGAAGACCTCAACCGCCGCTGGTATGAACTCAACTCGGGTCACCAGATCGGTCACATCCAGCGCCATGCCGTTCACCGGACCATGCCCTGGATGGCGGCCACACTGGATGGACTGGTCAAGGAAACGGGCGCCGTCTTCGAAGCCAAGTTCATGTTGCCGTGGTCGTTCTCGGAAGAGGGCGCGGCGGAAAAGCATATGGCCCAGCTCCAGCACAATATGCTGGTCGCAGACACCAAGAAATCCGTGCTCTCCATCATCAACGGTGGCGGCAAGTGGGTTGAACTGTCGATCGAGGCAGATCCGATCTACCAGACAATCCTGATCGCGGCCGAGAAGGCTTTCTGGCGAGCGGTCAAAACCGGCGAAACCCCAGCGCTGTTTGATTGCGAGCCTCCGAAACCACGGATCGAAGCGGTTCGTGTCGTCGACATGAACGCTTCCAACTCATGGGCGGAATTTGCCGACCTGTTTTGCGAAACCCGAGAGGCGCACACCGACCACGAGCGTGCCAAGAGCGAACTCAAGGGGCTCATGCCGGAGGATGCCAAGGAAGCCATGGGCCACGGCATCCGTGCCAAACGGTCAAAATCCGGTGCCGTCAGCTTCGATCTGGTCGAGATGGAGGTCAGCCATGCATCGGTCCAGTGAAAGCATCGCGGCAATCGCAACCGCTCTGGCGAAGGCCCAGATCGAACTCTCCAACCCAGAGAAGGCGATGGTGGGGACCATCTACAACAACCGGTCAGACAGCCCGCAAAGCTTCCGCTACGCCTCGTTGTCGAGCGGCCTGGACATCGTGCGTAAAACATTGGGTGGCCAGCAGATCGCGATCGCCCAAACTACCGACATCGATCGGGCCAGCGGCATGGTCAACCTGACGACCATTCTCTTGCACACGTCAGGGGAATGGATCTCCTCGCATTGGCCGGTCTGCCAGTTATCGGAAACATCTGCACCGCGCCGGATGGGTGCGGCACTGACCTACGCCCGCCGCTATGCACTGTTCACGATGGTTGGGATCGCGGGGGAGGATGATCTCGACGCGCCGCCTGACGCCACCGACGATCGATCCGCTGGGCGCAAGGCAGTTGATCCAAGGGCTTCCGACGCGCCAAGCGTTTCGTCGGCTCGGGTCCGCCCGAGCCAGCTCCGAACCGAAAGGTCGATCACCCCGGTGCGGGAACAACTCGGTGCCGAGGAGTCCGCCGCTATAAGGGTGGAACTCATTCGGGAGATCGAAACTCATCCTGGAGCTGACCTACAGCCTCGCGCAATCTCGATCCTGAAGGCCAAAAATCGCCTGATGGCGGATGACGCCAAAAAAGTCGAGGAGGCGTTCTCGGCTCGGATGGGGCTACCAAGCGCGCAGCCGGAGGTTTTGGCAGCGAATGAGCGTGCTTCCGCCCCAACCGAATTATCACAGCAAGAGCCCGCAGCATCAATCGGCGCCCTGAAGCGAAAGAGGGGGCGCCCCAGAAAAATTCCAGCTCCGACCGAACCATCTGCTGAGCTTGTGGCGATCCTGACGCCGATCAATCACAACCCTCCGCCGGCTTCGCAACACACTCAAATCGACGCCGCTCCTGGCAAGATCGATAAAAGCGTACTCACAATTAGCGAGCCGCGTCGGCTACGCGACAAGGCCCACCTGAAATTCGTGGCCTCGCAACCTTGTCTGGTATGCGCGCGAAGCCCCGCAGACGCTCACCATCTGCGGTTCACCCAGCCCCGCGCGATGGGACTCAAGGTGAGCGACGAGTTCACGGTACCGCTCTGTCGGATCCATCACCGTGACGTACATGGCTTCGGAGACGAAGTCGCCTGGTGGGGGAGACGGGCTATCGATCCCGTCGCCACGTCACGGCTGCTCTGGATTTCGACGCGACGCATCGAATGAGGGGGACGATGCTCTGGGTGCGCGATTCTTACGCCGAATTTCCTTGAACTATAGTTCATATATCTATAGTCTATAGCTGTAGGGGTGATCGTGCGTATCTTCAAAACCAAAGCCCTCGCCCGTTTTGCGAAACGTGAGCGCATCAGCGATGCGAGTTTAACGGTAGCGATAGAGAACGCCGAGCGCGGGTTGGTCGATGCTGACCTCGGCGGAGGCGTAATTAAACAACGAGTCGCGCGATTAGGGCAGGGCAAGAGCGGCGGGTATCGGATGCTGATCGGATTTCGGTCAAAGCGCATGGCTGTCTTTTTGTTCGGCTTTGCTAAAAGCGAGCTCGACAACATCGACGACGATCAACTGGCAACGCTGCGAGAGATCGCGGCGGCGTGGCTCGCTGCTGACGACAAGAAAATCTCTCGGGCAATTAAGGACCGTCTTTTGATAGAGGTGCAACATGGCGACTAGAGGAAAAGCGAATGCTCGGCTAACGAAGGAGCTGCTGGAAACGGTCAAAGACATGCGTGCGAGCGGAATTATGGACAAAGCGGCCCATGAAAAGATAACCATGCGACACCTCGGTGACGTCCACAAAATCCCGACAGTGGCTCCCATCAAAGGCGACGATATCCGCGCTCTGCGCGAAAAGGCGCACTTAAGCCAAGCAGTCTTCGCACGGTACTTGAATCTGACGGTCGGTTATGTCTCGCAACTCGAACGTGGTAGGAAGCGTCCAACAGGAGCAGCCCTCGCGATGCTCAACGTCATCCGGCGAAAGGGCATTGAGGCAATTTTGTAACAGTTTCTTTTTGCCAAGCCCTTTGAGCGACGCGTGGTAAGTCGCCGGATTTTCAGCGGGCCGCCGTTCAAACGCTGGAGAGGCGGGCCATCGATCCCGTCGCCACCGCGCGAATGCTCTGGATTTCAACTAGGAAAGCCGAATGAATGGCCTGCATCGGCGCTGCCTCCGAAGATTCTCTTCCAGGGTATGCCGACGTCAACCTCAGCGGCTTCCACTCAATCCGCATCAATGATCAGTGGCGGATCATATTGAAATGGCTCGATGGTGAGCCGCATGCGGTTCAGATTGTTGACTATCATTAGTTGGAGACGTCGATGGCTAAGGATGCGTTCGCGCCGGTTACCTTCGCAGCAGCTGCCAGCCTACCGCTCACGGAACTGTCAGCTGACGAAAAGCAGCGCTTGAAGGTATGTTGGAGTAATTGACAACAGTGCAGGCCGTTGGATAAAATGCCAACATGAAAGCCGAGCTACTAATGAACGAACGTCACGTGCTGGATGCTCGGACGTTTGTCGAGATTGTCGTTTGGCGTCTCGATCGACCAGCGCGGGGCTCAGTCCACCGGTTTAAGTACCGGTTGGCGCTCGTCGCAGATTTAAAATGTGTCCTGCGCTACGACAATGAAGCGGGCAAAGGCGACCATCGGCACATTGGCAGTGCGGAAACGCGCTATAAATTCGTTGATCCCGAGGCACTGTTGGCGGATTTTTGGAATGACGTTGAAGCATGGAGACGCTGAAATGAAAACTGTGACGCTCGAAGTCGCCACGCTCAAAGAAGTCAAACGTCGTGCTCAAGCTGCATTCATGGGCAGGAAGCAGGGCGCCCGCATTAGCTTTGCGACCCCGGAATTGCTCTTCCAGGTCATGACGGCAAAGCGCTGGGAATTGTTGCGGACAATGACAGGGGCGGGGCCACTCGCGATCAGAGAGGTGGCGCGGCGCGTCGATCGCGACGTCAAGGGTGTGCATGGCGACGTGCATGCACTGCTAAACGCCGGGATTCTTCAAAAGACAGAAGACGGCTTGATCATCTTTCCGTTCGATGCAGTCCGGGTCGATATCATGTTGCATGCTGCCTAAGTCTGGAACGCGAGGCAAAAGCCGCGCGAACATGGGGCGGTCAAGTCCGACGTCGGTATTCACATGTGGCTCAACCGGACTCTGCGACCGCTTTTTTTCGGGCGCGTCCTCGCGATCACCGAAGACGTCATCGTTCGCTGGAAGACGTTGGCGGTCGAAGGACAAAGGCGCCGCCACACCTTTGGGCAACCAGACCTGTTCATTGCCGCTATCGCAGCGTTGGAAGACCTCGTCGTCGTCACGCGCGATACCGGTGAATTTGTTGCCGCCGGAGTTCCCGTATCGATCCGTGGTCGAGCATCTTGCACGTGCACGGCGAAGAGGTACGAGTTGGACCGCCCGCGTCTGTGCACGCGGTGGCGGAGCTTGTTCTCAAGCGTGGTTGATAATAGGGGGTCACGGATGCCTACAGTACGTCGGTCAAAGTCGGAGTTGCTAAACGAAGAATGAAATAATGATGAGGATGAATGACAGGTGAGTAAGCTCGGCGAGAGGCTGATTAAGGCAGCGAAGTCGGCGAAGGCGATCGCCAAAGGCGAATAGCGCTCGCGAGCTTGAGACCGTCCATGATCGTCGCGAACAACCTCGCGATTAGCCGCGTTCGCAGGCGTGGAGTTCTTCGACGAGAACGGCGGCGGCCCCGGCGTACGCCTTCGGAAGCCCGCAACAGAAAAGTCTCGGAAATGAACCTGTCCGGCACATGACTGACTAACCCTTGCGACGCGTGACCCGGTGAGCCCATGGCGTCTTTATCTTTTAAACAGCAGAGTTTAAGCTGCACTCCGGATTGGGGGGTACTGTTTATGCGCATCTGTTGGCGAGTGGCCGCTGTTGCGTTTATGTCTTTTTCAATTACCTCAGTCGCACTTTTTGCTGAGGAGGTTGAGCGACATGAACCTGAGATCGACATGTTCGCGTCCATGACGGGCAAGTGCAGCGTTTTAAAAGTAGCGGAACGCGACTTCTCATGCACCTCGGTGGCCTTTTCCCACAGCCCAGGGGGCCGATCCGGTTTCATTGTCCCTCTAAACGATCCAGACGATGATAGTAACATCATCACGTTTTCGGGTGAGAATGGTAAGCGAGCGCTAGATAATCTGTATGAGCTATCGATCGACCGGATGCTTTTGAAATCCAAGGACAGGCCCAAGGTCGATGGGTTGCCGATACCGTCCGTCGAGCAATCGACTGGAACGTGTAAACAGACCGGGAATTTCGCTGCACAACAGGTATCCAGCATCTCGTGTATTGCCACCGACGGAACTGGGAGGAAATATGAACTCCAGTTTGAGTCGGATGGTTCACCCATTAAAGTGAGGATGATAAGGTTAGCCGATCCAGCTGTGGAAGACCGCCGTTCCAAGATGCTCGCCGCGCATATCGAGCAGCTCAATTGCCGACAAAAGGCTGTTGTTCAAGGTATTCTACCTAGGGACCGCACAGCCTTCATTCTTCAATGCATGGAAGAATAACGAGCCAAGTACAAGCGGTAGGGGCAACTAGCCATTGACGTTTCGATATCCGCTTAAATCCGAGGACAGGGCCCAATTCGCGACAACGTCCTCTCCGCCCGGCTGGACAAGCGCCTCTCCGGCGTCCACCTGTTGAAGGTAAGGCCATGCGATTACCGTCAGTTCGTTGGATCTTGTTAGGCTTGGCGATAGTTCTATCGGCTGGCTACGCTCTAAATCGCGGGGTCCTGGTCGGATCGAAGATAGAAATTGCCCGACTAAGCGACGACTATCCGGTGCCATTCTATAGGAAACATTGCCGCTATCTGTTCTTCAACGGTGTCCAACAGGTTTGGACGAGCTCCGAATCCACTCGAGAAGACGCGGAAAAAAGCTCTTGTGCTCCACTGAAGAGTGAACCCGTTATTCACCGGCGACGTAAGCCTTCCGATTTCTAGCGGAAATGGCGTTCAGCACGCAACTTTCAATTTGATTCAACAGGCGCGATAAGATCGGCAATCCGCAGAAGTCCCTGGCAAACGCGCCAGATACAATTGGTGCCCAAAAATAACTCGGTCGCATTGTTCATGTCACCAAATTGAAGATGGTATCCATTGGCAACCACGTTGATCGAAATGCGGATGCCGCTGGTGACCACCAACTGGTTGCGGGCACAGTGAACGGCTTCGATCAATCGGCGGCCAAATTCTTTAGCGTCTTCGAGATCAAGTAAGATCAGTCGGGGAGGCGTATGAGATTGATTGAACGGGTAAACCGCTTCAACGAATATTGTTCTGCCGTCTGACAAAAAGAGCAGCTGGCTGACCGATTTGCCGACTGGAAAAAGAAAGGCCCGCTCGTCAAGGTCAACCTTAATTTCGTATTTCGGTTTGAACTCCGAAACGATCCGCGGGGTGGGACTAATCGACATGATTTGTATTCGCGTCTGTTGCCCGGTTGGTTCGTAATCGTATGGTTTCCCGGCGCCGAGAGCAAGCCTCGTTCAGCCTGGAGCAGGTGTGCGGGCAATTTCAGGCGGAGCTCAAACTGTTTCGTCGAGATTGTAAATCCAGACACGAGGAACCGGTGTTCTTGGAGCAGGTCGATGTAATGGTCGACCGGACGATCAAACGCCTCACGTAGACAAGAGCAGAATTTCCCCGAGGGCCCTCGGCGCGACCGAATGGAGCCCGCGCTGCCGGATGATACTCGCGACCAAACCGCCGTGTAGATAGATCTCGCACAAAACGACGCTTGATTGATTGGCTGCTTTTTGCTGAGATATTTGCAAGGCTGAGGTAGTGCGATGAAATGGGCAAAGGAGCGCGACCTAGTCGCGCAAACCATGGCGTTTGTTCAGTCTGTCACCGGGAAGAAACCGGAGGCTGAAGCTTCGATCGAAGTCACGTCGGTGGATAAGCTCGAAAAGGTCGAACGACCTGTCGCGATCATGCCAATGGCTCGTCCTTTGTCGAGTTCTCAGGGCCAATTTCGCGAGGAAGTTCAAGGCAGGGTGGCGGCGTTCCGCGCCCACCAGCAACTGTTCAACCGGGAACGCGAAGAGTATTTCAACTCCGTACTTACAAAAATTCGCGCGACGACGGGTAGTCAGCCGAAAGTGCGGGGAAACTAGTTGGCTCAACGTTGGTCGCGCTAGCGGGCGTCCAGAAATCCGTTTGGGATCGCCTTTGACAGCGACGGGCGTTGATTTTCGACGGATTATTGAAATCTTCCGATCGCGTGGGCGCATGCAGTGGTTGTATTACGCCGATTTCCGCTGGATATGGCTAATTCGGCTCAATTCACTCGCTTTGTAAGCTAGGTCACAGCTTTTGCTGAGAAACTGGCGCAGTATCCTGCAAAGAAAAGATATGCAGGTTCCAGATAGTTAAAGTATATAGTTCATCATTTATACATGGAAGTACATTCTGTTGCCAATTATTAGAGCCATTGGATGTTCTTTTACATGTTATATCTGGAATAATACTTTGATGTACTGATTCTTTGGAAGAACAGGGAGTGGACGGCGGTTTTACCGAACAGGCATGGCACAAGCATTAGATGGTTTCGCTGGCCGCTACTCGATGATATCAAACTCAACATATTTAAGTATTAAGCAAATATTAACTGTGCAGGTGATCCTTTGAGCTTCGCTGGCAAATTTGAAGACAACGTGCCAATTGGCGGCTTGGGCTCGCACTCAAGTGCGCAAGGCCATGTCGAGGCTGTTTCATCGCACGTTCCTCCCGGCGCCATCATCGTTCCTGACGCGCATCTGCTGTTTACCGGAGATTTCAAGCGTTCCGGGATTGACCTGATCATTTCCAAAGATGATCGCGAGCTGGTCTTCCAGGAGTACTTCAAGGGCGAGAAACGGGCCGCCCTGGCGTCGCCCGACGGGGCCCATCTTTCAGGCAACACTGTCAACGCGCTCACGGGTCATCAGCAATATGCGCAGGCTGATGGAAGCGCGAGCGTTTCCAAGGTTATCGGTCATGTAACCAAACTGACCGGAACCGCGACCGCAATACGCAACGGCGTTTCGATCATCCTGAACAATGGCGACAACGTCGAAAAAGGCGACGTTGTTCAAGCCGGATCGAATTCTTCGCTTGGCATCACCTTCATCGACGGCTCCGTTTTCGGCCTTTCGTCGAACGCGCGAATGGTGCTCAACGAGATGATCTATGACCCCGCCGGGGCGAACAATTCATCTCTCATCAGCCTCGTGCAAGGCACCATCTCCTTCGTCGCCGGTGCAACTGCAAAACACGGCGAGATGAAGGTGGATACCCCGGCCGCGACCATGGGTATCCGCGGGACTGCGGTGCTAGTCGAGATCGACTTTGAAGTCCCGGCTCAGGGCGCAACGCCGGCCGCGAGATTTCAGGTCCTGGTCGAGCCGGACGGCACTTCTGGTTCGTACATCTTGTATGACAGGGTCACCCTTACCCCGCTCGCGACGGTCTCGCAGCCTGGAACGCAAACGAACATAATGGGAGGCCTCGTCAGCTTTCTCACGTCCGCACCTCTGTCGCCCGATGCGCAGAGGATTATTAGTGAGGTATTCGCGCAGAGATTCACGGACAATTCCAATTCTAACCCAAGAACGACCACAGCTCAGACGGATACGATTATTCCGGAATCAGGACCGCCTGTCAGGCTGTCGGACGGAACGGTCGTTATTCCGACATTGTTGGTCTTGAACACCAGTTCGTCGTCGTCTTCATCGACCTCAAGTGGTCCGACGGATACCAATTTTCACATTGATCTTGCCCCAGAGGTTGTTGCCTCCAGCGGCTCCTCCATAGAGCGCGCCGGCGTTACGGCCAGTTCGGCAATCGATACGCTGTCTGGCGCAATCAACTTTGCGGACATCAATCCCGGCGATCGTCCAACGGTACAAACCCGGTTCGATTCGTTCACTTATCAGAACGCGCAGCATAACGACGTTACTGCAACGCTGACGGCGCAGCAGCGGGCCGCGATCGCGGCAGTGGAAGTGCCTCTGGTTGTGGTCCCTGATCCCGGCAACAATAACAACGGTTCAGCGACCTGGACTTACAATATTGCCGACAGCGCTTTCGACTTTCTCGCCGCCGGCGAGACCTTGACTTTGACCTACATGGCGCGGGTCGACACCAACTATGCGCCCTATAACACGGTGGTCCTTAGGCCTTTCACGATAACGATCACCGGCACCAACGACGCGCCGAGGATCTCGGCTACCAGCGGGGCTTTCACGGAGCTTTCCGGCGGGGCCACGCTTGACCATGCCGGCGGGACGATCACGTTCGCCGACGTCGACCTGACGGACCGCCCGGTGGTGAGTACGGCGTTCCGGTCATTCACCTACGTGGACTCGCATGGAAATAATGTCACCTCGACGCTGACGACGGGTCAGTTGGCCGCAATTGCGAGCGTCGAAGCCTCTCTGACGCTGACGCCATCCGCGGGCAGCGCCAACAACGGGTCTATGACGTGGTCCTATGACGTCGCCGATAACCAGTTCGCCTTCCTGGGAGAGGGCGAGACGCTCACCCTGACCTATGCAGCGATCGTCGATGACGGTCATGGTGGTCAAACCAGCACGCCGTTCACGATAACCATTATCGGTACCGGAGACCCACCGCACCTGATCACCGAACTGACCGACCAGACCGGCGACACGTCCCTTGACATCGCCTCCGGCACGGTGACCTTCACCGGCGTCGACCTCAGCGATATCGACATCGTGACCAACAGCCTGGTTTCTGCTACTTGGTCGGGGGGTAGTTCGCTGCAGAGCGGACTTTTAAGCACGTTGGAATCTTCGCTCACCGCGTCGGTTACGAGCGCGGTCGGTTTCACGTTCAGCGCGACCGACAATACGTTTGATTTCCTGGCCGACGGCGAGACCCTCACCGTTATCTACAATGTCACCGTCACGGACAACGGTGGGCTCAGTTCGACCAGGCCGGTGGCAATCATCATCACGGGCACCAACGACCTACCGGTGGCGTATGCCGACACCAGTGCGGGCGATGCGGTGGTCGAAGGCGGGGTCAATCCTGGCAACACCCCGTTTGCGGGCGACCCGAGCGCGGCCGGCAACGTGCTGAGCAACGATACCGACGTCGACATCAACCACGTTCTGACCGTGGCGGCGGTGGCCGGCGTTGCTGGCAATGTCGGCCATGCCGTGACCGGCATCTATGGCTCGGTCACGATCGGCGCC
>JAYSPJ010000342.1:0-9596 GCA_043722155.1 Bradyrhizobium sp. | reverse complement strand
AAGCGCAAATTTCCCCCGACCATCGTCGTCGGCGCCACGCCAGACATGACCATCATGCAGGAGGAGATCTTCGGGCCGCTGCTGCCGATCATGGGCTACAAGGACGCCACCGAGCCGGTCGCCTATATCAACAAGCACGACCGGCCGCTGGCGCTGTACTGGTTCGGCAAGGATGACGCGGCGCGCGACGAGGTGCTGGACCGCACCGTCTCTGGCGGCGTCACCGTCAATGACTGCCTGTTTCACTCCGCCCAGATGTACCAGCCGATGGGCGGCGTCGGCGCCTCCGGCACCGGCGCCTATCACGGCGAATGGGGTTTTAATGCCATGAGCAAGCTGAAGCCGGTGTTCTACCGCTCGCCGTTCAATCGCCTCGCCGATCTCTATCCGCCCTATGGCGGCAAGATCGCGCGGCTGCAAAAGATGCTGCGATTTTTGTCGTAGTTAGAGTCGTCATTCCGGGATGGTCCGAAGGACCAGACCCGGAATCTCGAGATTCCGGGTTCGATGCTTCGCATCGCCCCGGAATGACGAACAAAAAAAGCAAAACTGTGGGAGAAATACGCGTGACGGATACATACGATTTTGTGGTGGTGGGCGGCGGTTCCGGCGGCTGCGCGGTGGCCGGACGGCTCTCCGAGGATCCCAAGACCTCGGTGGCGGTGCTGGACGCCGGCGGCAGGAACGACAATTGGGTGGTGACCACGCCGTTCGCGCTGGCGCTGATGGTGCCGGCGAAGCTCAACAACTGGGCGTTCGATACCGTGCCGCAGAAAGGCCTCAACGGCCGCATCGGCTATCAGCCGCGCGGCAAGGGACTCGGCGGATCCTCAGCGATCAACGCCATGGTCTATATCCGCGGCCACCGCAGCGACTACGATCAATGGGCCTCGCTCGGCAACCCCGGCTGGTCGTTTAACGACGTGCTTCCCTATTTCAAGCGCTCGGAAGACAACGCCGATTTCGACGGCGAGTACCACGGCAAGGGCGGCCCGCTCGCCGTCAACAAACTGCGCACCGACAATCCGGTGCAGCAGACCTTCCTGCAGGCGGCGCAGGAAGCGCAGTTTCGTTTGCGCGAGGACTTCAATGCCGAGGACCACGAAGGCCTCGGCATCTACCAGGTGACGCAGAAGAACGGCGAACGCTGGAGTGCCGCGCGCGCCTACCTCCATCCGCATATGGGCAGCCGGGCCAATCTGCGCGTCGAAACCCAGGCGCACGCGACCCGCATCCTGTTCGAAGGCAAGCGCGCGGTCGGCGTCGAATACCGGCAGGGCAAGGAACTGAAGCAAATTCGCGCGCGGCGCGAGGTGATCGTCTCCTCCGGCGCGTTCCAGACCCCGCAGCTGCTGATGCTGTCGGGCGTCGGCGACGCCGCAGCCCTTGGCAAGCACGGCATCGCCAGCATGCATCACCTGCCCGGCGTCGGAGCGAACCTGCAGGACCATCCCGATTTCGTGTTCGGCTACATGTCGGACAACCCGAACTTCAACGGCCTCTCGCTGAAGGCCATTCCGCGGTTGTTTCGCGCGATCAGCCAGTACCGCAGGGAACGCCGCGGGCCGATGACCTCGAATTTCGCCGAGTGCGGCGGTTTTCTGAAAACCAGCCCCGACCTCGACGTGCCCGACATCCAGCTGCATTTCGGCATGGCGATGGCCGACGACCATGGCCGCAAGCGCCACAATGGCACGGGCTTTTCGCTGCACGTCTGCCTGCTGCGGCCGAAGAGCCGCGGCAGCGTCGCGCTCGGCAGCGCCGATCCGCTGGCAGCCCCCCTGATCGATCCGAATTTCCTCGGCGAAGCGGCGGATCTCGAATCCATGGTCGCGGGCTTCAAGGTCACGCGACGGCTGCTGGAGACGCCGGCATTACGCGCGTTGCAAAAGAAAGACATGTTCACCGAAGGCGTCGAGACCGACGACCAGATCCGCGCGCTGCTGCGCCAGCGCGTCGACACCGTCTATCACCCGGTCGGCACCGCCAGAATGGGCAGCGACGCGATGGCCGTGGTCGATACCAAGCTCAGGGTTCACGGGCTCGAAGGCCTTCGCGTCGTCGATGCCTCGGTGATGCCGACGCTGATCGGCGGCAACACCAATGCGCCGACCATCATGATCGGCGAAAAGGCCGCGGATATGATCAAGGCGGAGATGCGGGCTTGATCGCGACTTCGTAGATGCCAGACACCGTCATTCCGGGATGGTGCGTTAGCACCAGACCCCAGGTGTGCAATTGCGCACCGGGGAATCTCGAGATTCCGGGTTCGATGCTTCGCATCGCCCCGGAATGACGACCTCGTCGTCACGTCAGCAGGAACCCGCCATCCACCGTCACCACGCTGCCGGTCATGTAGCGCGAGGCGCCGGAGGCGAGCAGCAGGATGGCGCCGTCGAGATCGGATTCGGCGCCGACGCGCCGCTGCGGAATCCGTTTTGCCAGTTTCTCGCCGGCGGGCGTCGCCCAGAATTCGTGGTTCATCTCGGTGTCGATATAGCCCGGCGCCAATGCATTGACGCGGATGCGGTTGCCGGCCAGTTCCAGCGCCATCGCCTTGGTGGCCTGGATGATCCCCGCCTTGGAGATGGTGTAGGGCGAGAGGAACTTCATCACGCCAAAGCCGAGCACGGAAGCGACATTGACGATATTGCCTTCCTGCTTGCGCGCGATCATCCGCCGCGCCAGCTCCGTCGCCGCGAAATAGGCGCCCTTGAGGTTGGCGTTGATGACGGCATCCCAGTCCGCCTCGGTCTGGTCGACCGCGAGCTTTTCGATGGCGATGCCGGCATTGTTGATGAGCACGCTGACCGGGCCGAGGGCGGCCTCGGCACTGTCGATCGCGCTGGCGATCGAGCCGGTATCGGTGACGTCCATCTGCACCGCGACGGCGCGGCCGCCTTTGGCCCGAATTTCATCCTCCAGGCTCTTCAGCTTGGCGGTCTGGCGCGCCGCCAATGCTACCGCGGCGCCATGGGCGGACAGCACGCGCGCGAACTGCCGGCCCAGCCCCTGCGAGGCGCCGGTGACGAGAATGACTTCCTGGCTGACGTCGAACAGGCCGGACATGGCGATTCCTCGAGCGGGTGTGCAAAAACGATTGATACAGACGATTTTTGCGATCGCAAACCTGTTTCGGCTGCCAAATATCCGGTCTTATCAGCGGCGCCGGGGTTCGCTACAGTGACCGGATCGGACCTCAAAAAACACCTGACATAACGGGAGTGAGACAGTGGATCTTGGAATCAAAGGCCGCCGCGCCATCGTTTGCGCATCGAGCAAGGGCCTCGGCCGCGCCTGCGCCATCGCGCTCGCCAACGAAGGCGTGCATGTGACGCTGACCGCGCGCGGCGCCGAGGCGCTGAAGAAAACCGCCGACGAAATCCGCAAAGCCAGCCCCGGCGTCACCGTGACCGAAGTGGTCGGCGACATCACCACCCCTGCCGGCCGCGAAGCCGCGCTTAAGGCCTGTCCCGATCCGGATATCCTGGTCAACAATGCCGGCGGCCCGCCGCCCGGCGATTTCCGCAACTGGACCCGCGACGACTGGATCAAGGCGATCGACGCCAACATGCTGACCCCGATCGAGCTGATCAAGGCGACGGTGGACGGCATGATGGCGCGGAAATTCGGCCGCATCGTCAACATCACCTCGGCGGCGGTGAAGGCGCCGATCGAAATCCTCGGATTGTCCAACGGCGCGCGCGCCGGCCTTACCGGCTTTGTCGCAGGTCTTGCGCGCAAGACCGTCATCAATAACGTCACCATCAACGGATTGTTGCCAGGCCCATTCGATACCGATCGCCTGCGCGGCACCGGCAAGGTCGAGGCCGAAAAGCGCGGCATTGCCGTGGAGCAGTTGCTGGCGGAAAGGGCAAAACTCAATCCCGCCGGCCGGTTCGGCGATCCCGAGGAGTTCGGCCAGGCCTGCGCGTTTCTATGCGGCGCCAAGGCCGGCTTCATCACCGGACAGAACATCCTGCTCGATGGCGGCGCCTTCCCGGGCACGCTGTAAGTGAAGGCGGTCTGGTACGAGCACACGGGCGCCGCGCCCGATGTGCTGACCTATGGCGAGATGCCGACGCCGGTGGCCGGGCCCGGCGAGGTCCGGATCCGGCTGGAAGCCTCCGGCGTCAATCCCGCCGATGTCGGCCGCCGCGCCGGCAGCTATCGCGCGATGGAGTTTCCGCGCGTGATACCGGACAGCGACGGCGCCGGGATCGTCGACCAGGTCGGCGACGGCGTGACGCGGCTCAAAGTCGGCCAGCGGGTCTGGCTGTTCAACGGCCAGCGCAACGGCCGCGCCTTCGGCACCGCAGCCGAGTACATTGCGCTCGCCGAGCAGCTGGTGACGCCATTGCCGGACAGTGTGTCGTTCGCCGCCGGCGCCACGCTCGGCATTCCCGGCATGACCGCGTGGTGCTGCCTGTTCGGCGACGGACCGGTAGCCGGCCAGACGATTCTGGTCACCGGCGGCGCGGGCGCGGTCGGCCACTATGCGGTGCAGCTGGCAAAATGGGGCGGCGCGCGGGTGATCGCCACCGTTAGTTCGGCCTTCAAGGCGGAGCAGGCGCGGCTTGCCGGCGCCGATCTCGTGATCGACTACAAGACGGAGGACGTGATCGCCAAGACGAAGGCGTTTACCGAGCAACGCGGCGTCAATCGCGTGGTCGATGTCGACTTCGGCGGCAATATCGCAACGACCCTGAAACTGATGGCGATGAATTCGACCATTGCCGTCTATGCCACCAACGGCAATCGCAGCCCGGTGGTACCGATGCGCGAGCTGATGGAGCGATGCATCGCGCTGCGTGCGCTGGTGCTGTTCGCGCTGCCGCAACCGTTGCTGGCGGCGGCACAGGCCGATATCACGAAATGGCTTGCCGCCGGCAAGCGCATCCACAACGTCGCCGCGCAGTTTCCGCTGTCGGAAACCGCGCAGGCCCACCTCGCGGTGGAGAAGGGCGACAAACTCGGCACCGTGGTCGTCGACTGCGTGCGATAGAAGCTGGAAAACGAGAGGCGGGGAACGTTGATGCATTGGAAGATCGGCAAGGTCACGATCACGAAGATCGTCGAACTGGAGACGACCGGCAGCACAAGATTTATCCTGCCCCTGGCCACCAATGAGGAAATCCGGAAACGGCCCTGGCTGATTCCGCATTTCGCGACCGAGGAAGGCCGGCTCAAAATGTCGATCCATTCGCTTGTGGTGGAGACGCCCTCGCGGCGGATCGTGGTCGACACCGGGCTCGGCAACGACAAGGAAGGCCGCAAGGTGCCGACCTGGAATAACCGCCAGGACCCTTTCCTCGAAACCATGACGGCGGCGGGCTTTCCCCCTGATAGCATCGACACCGTGCTGTGCACGCATCTGCATGTCGACCATGTCGGCTGGAATACAAGGCTCGTTGGCGGACAATGGGTGCCGACGTTTTCCAATGCGCGCTATGTGTTCGGCAAGACCGAATATGAGCACTGGCGCGACCACAGCGACGAGGACGACAAGATCGCGGTCTTCAATGACTCGGTGAAACCGATCGCGGATGCCGGCAAGGCCGATCTGGTCGCCAGCGACGCCAGGCTGAGCGGCGAGATCACCCTGATCCCGACGCCCGGCCACAGCCCCGGCCACATGAGCATCCTTATCCAATCGGAGGGCGAACAGGGCCTGCTCACCGGCGACGTCGCCCATCACCCCTGCCAGATGGCGCATCTCGACTGGTCGTCGACCGCCGATTCCGATCCCGTGCAATCGGCCGTGACGCGGCGCCGGCTGTTCTCGCGCTTCGCCGATACGCCGACGCTGGTGATCGGCGGACATTTCAACGCCGGCCACATCCGGCGCGACGACGACGCCTTCAAATTCGTGGCGCTGGCATGATCCTGCCGACCTCCCTCATGGAGAGGGCCTGTCCTCCCGGCGGCGCCCTTGCGCTGTCCGGCGCGCGTCTGGAACCATCTGGCACGGCCCATCCTTCGAGACGCGGCCTGGAGGCCGCTCCTCGGGATGAGGAGGGCTGCAATGCGGCAGGCAGTCAGCCATTGAATTTCCCCCCGCGCTGTTCCATGAAGCATTCAAGCAATAAAACCTGACAAAACCCAAGGGAGTGCTGAGAAATGAAGCTCGTTCGTTACGGAGCGATTGGCCAGGAAAAGCCCGGCCTGATCGACAAATCGGGTCAGCTGCGCGATCTCTCCGCGCATGTGAAGGACCTCAACGGCGAAGCCTATTCGCCGGCCTCGCTGGCCAAGCTCGCCGCCCTCGATCCATCCAAGCTGCCCGCCGTCGACGGCAAGCCGCGGTTCGGCGCGCCCGTCACCGGCATTTCCAAATTTGTCGCCATCGGCCTGAACTACAGCGACCATGCCAAGGAAACCGGCAATCCGATTCCCACCGAGCCGATCTTCTTCCTGAAGGCCAACACCGCGCTTTCCGGCCCCAACGATCCCGTCGAGAAGCCGCGCGGTTCCACCAAACTCGACTGGGAAGTCGAAATCGCCGCCATCATCGGCACCCGCGCCAAATATGTCTCCGAGGCCGACGCGCTCAACTACGTCGCCGGCTACTGCGCCTGCAACGACGTTTCCGAGCGCAACTTCCAGATCGAACGTCTGGGGCAGTGGACCAAGGGCAAGTCGCACGACACCTTCGGCCCGCTCGGGCCGTGGGTCGCCACCAAGGACGAAATCCCGGACGTGCAGAAGCTGTCAATGTGGCTCGACGTCAACGGCCAGCGCCGCCAGACCGGATCGACCGCGACCATGATCTTCAACATGGCCAAGTGCATCTCCTACGTCTCTCAGTTCATGACGCTGCTGCCCGGCGACATCGTCACCACAGGCACCCCGCCCGGCGTCGGCGCCGGCATGAAGCCAACGCCGACATTCCTCAACGTCGGCGACGTGGTCACGCTCGGCATCGAGGGGCTCGGCGAGCAGCGCCAGGAAATCGTGGCGGCGTGAGGCGCTGGAGCGCGCGCCTCGCACGTGCGCGTTCCATCGTCATTGCGGGGAGCGTAAGCGACGAAGCAATCCAGCTTTGTGCTCCGCGGAAGCTGGATTGCTTCGCTTCGCGCGCAATGACGGTTGAATTACGGTCTGAGCATTATTCAAGGACATCCCCATGAAACTCTCCTTCTCTCCGGCTTCGCCATTTGCCCGCAAGGTGCGGATTGCCGCCATCGAACTCGGCCTGATCGACAAGATCGAATTCATCTCGGCCACCGTGGTGCCCGGCCAGCCCAATGACGAATATTCGCGCATCACGCCGCTGAAGAAGCTGCCGGTCCTCATCCTGGACAACGGCGACGTCATTCTCGATTCCTACGTGATAACAGAATATCTCGACGAGCTGGCCGGCGGCGGAAAGCTCATTCCGGCATCGGGCGGCGCGCGATGGAAGATCAAGAGCGATCATTCCATGCTGCAGGGCATGCTCGATTCGATGCTGCTGTGCCGCTATGAAAAGATGGTGCGGCCGGAGCCGCTGCGCTGGCAGGCCTGGGCCGACGATCACTGGGCCCGCGCCTGGAACGGCATGGCGCGATTCGAGAAGCAGACGGAGATGCTGGCGCGGCCGCAACTCGATATCGCGCAGATCGCGCTGGTCTGCGTGCTCGGCTATGCCGACTTCCGCTTTGCCGATTGCGGCTGGCGCAAGGCCTATCCGAAGCTCGATGCGTTCCACGAGAAGATGCTGGCGAGGCCGTCGGTCAAGATCTCGGTGCCGCCACCGGCATAGCCGTATCCTGCGAGGGGAGTGATGACCATGCGCGCCAGCTTCCCCGGATACATCCTGGAACGTGTTTCCGGAAAACCGCTGGAAGCCTTTGCACGCGAGGTGCTGTTCAACTCCGTCATTCCATTGGTGCGCTGAACTGTTTCAGGAAGAATCCATGAGTCTCAAATTCACCGTCGGCGATCTCACCATCCACCGCATCATCGAGCAGGAGACCAGCTTCCTGCCGGCGCTGGACATGTTTCCCTCCCTGGCGCCGGAACTGCTCGCGGAGAACCGGGCGTGGATGCGAGAGGCCGGCGCGCTCGATGCGCAGGACACACTGGTCCTGTGTTTCCAGTCCTATGTCGTGAAGACGCCGCATCACACCATTCTGGTCGACAGCTGCATCGGCAACGACAAGCCGCGGCCGCTGCGCCCGAAATGGAACATGAAGACCGACGACGGCTACATGCGGGCGCTGGCCGCGGCCGGCTTTGCCGTCGGCGATATCGACTTCGTAATGTGCACGCATCTGCATGTCGATCACGTCGGCTGGAACACGCGGCTGGAAAACGGCCGCTGGCTACCGACCTTCCCCAACGCGCGCTACGTGTTCGGCAAAAGCGAATTCGACTACTGGACCGAACAGCACGCCAAGGCGGAAGTGCCGCCATTCGCCGACAGCGTGCTGCCGGTGGTCGCAGCCAAACAGGCCGAGATCGTGCGCGACGATTACGCGATCGGCGATCATCTGCGCATCCTGCCGACGCCCGGCCATACACCGGGCCACATGGCATTCGCCTTCGGACGCGGCAAGGATCTCGCCGTCGTCAGCGGCGATCTAATGCACACCCCGCTGCAGACCCGCTATCCGGAGCTATCGCCGAGATTCGACGTCGATCCGGCGGAGGCGGCCAGGACGCGGCGCAGCTTTCTGGAGCGCTATTGCGACACCGACACGCTGTGCTGCACCGCGCATTTCCCTTCGCCCTCCACGGGAAAGATCCGGCGGCTCGGCAACGGGTTTTCCTGCGAGGCGGTGACGGGCTAGGCCCCTCGCCCGGCGCTAAGCGCCGGCCTCTCCCGATGGGAGAGGTGTGCCGGAGTTCGCGGCGGAACCACGGTTCTCAGTCGAACAAACTCGGCGTGTGATTGACTACCGCGCCTTCGATCGCGAGCATTTTGAGCTTGGTCACCACGCCGCCATTGGCCGAGAACCCGCCGGGCTTGCCGCCGGCGGCGAGTACGCGGTGACACGGCACCACGATCGGACAGGGATTGCGCCCGAGCGCCTGGCCGACGTCGCGCGACAGCTCGACGCCGCCGAGGCGCTTGGCGATATCACCGTAAGTCAGCGTCTTGCCCGGCGGGATGCCGCGCGCGATGTCATAGACGCCGCGGTTGAAATCGGGAACGCCGTCGAGGTCGAGCACGATTTCGGTGAGATCGTTGGGCTTGCCCGCGAGCAGTTCGATGATGCCATCGATCGCGGTCTGCACCTCGGCCGGCGGCGGCGCCTCGGCGAGGTCGCCATGGCTCTGGCGGATGCGGGTACGGGTCTTGTCTTCACTGCTCATCGGAAGCTGCACACCGCTGATACCGCGCGCACCCCACACGATGCCGCAGCGGCCGATCGCGGTGTCGAATATTGCAAATTGGCGGCCGGTCATGGCTGGCTCCAGTCTTGTGGCTCCATGTCTGAGCTTGGTGCTGGGTGCGGAAGATAGGCTTGGAGATTGTTGCGATCCACCCGGATTCCGGGGGAACATGGCGCTGTCCCACAAAAAGGTAGTCGTCACCGGGCTTGACCGGATGACCCAGCTTCCTTGAAAAATTCTTCTTGGCGAAGATGGATGGATACGCGGGTCAAGCC